>NZ_PYCI01000184.1:0-11457 GCF_003015105.1 Chroococcidiopsis sp. CCALA 051
CTAATCCCCACTCCCTTCGGTCGTGGGGAAGAGCGAGTTCCCCCTTGTCCCCCTTGTCCCCTTCTTCCCTGCTCGTGCGCTCGTGCGCTCCCTATTAACTGACTTGAATTCCCCCACTACACATTCGGGCAATCCATAAGTCTAGATCGGGATCGGGGATGATTTGGCGGACTTGCTGGTGTACCTGCTGAGCTTGTTCTAAAGAAGTACATAACGCAAATACCGTGGGACCAGAACCAGACATCATCGCACCATTAGCGCCGCTGTCTTGAAATGCTTGTCGCAGTTGCGAAACTTTTGGGTATTCTGGTAACACGACTTTTTCTAAATCGTTGTGCAGTTTTTGGGCAATTTCTGCTCCATCTTCATGAATAATCGCTTTCACCATCGAACCTGAGTGGACGGCTTGAGCGCGAGATTCTAAGTTCTGAATATTTCTCGTGTATGTATGACCGAAGGTGGCGCGATAGGTTGAATACGCCCAAACTGTAGAGACTGCCAAACTACGGTGTTTACCGAGAACGACGTAGAAATTATCGAGACTGGGGAGAGGAGAAAGCTGTTCTCCCCGTCCTGTGGCGATCGCTGTTCCGCCTGCAATACAAAAAGGTACGTCAGAACCAATTTGGGCTGCGAGTTCCTGCAATTCCGATTGCGTGAGTCCCAGTTTCCACAATAAATCTATGCCGACCAAAACGGCAGCAGCATTGCTAGATCCTCCTGCTAAACCAGCCGCAATTGGGATCTTTTTGTGAATCGTAATTTCTACCCCGCCATATTGAGCAAAACTTTCTGGAAATTGTTTCGCCATCAGTTCGGCGGCGCGATAAGCGAGATTGCTCTTATCTGCTGGAACTTGGGCATTATCGCAGTGAACGCGGATTGTATCGGTACTAATTGCCCGCAGATCGATTTTGTCAGCCAGATCGATACTTTGTAGGATCATGACCAATTCGTGATATCCGTCTGGGCGATCGCCTAAGATTTCCAGATACAAATTTATTTTTGCCGGAGCAATCAGAGAATAGGAACGCATTCAGTTATCAGTTATCAGTTATCAGTTATTCAGTTATCAGTGACTAGTGGAACTAGTGACAAGAATTGAGTCTGGTTCCACTAGTCACCAGCCACAAGCCCACTCACCATCAACCAACTACCAACCACCAACTACCAACTACCCATCACCTAACCCATTACTCAAATTTACCCATTGAGTCACGCTTAAATCCTCAGCGCGGGCTTGGGGGTTTATATTCAATTCTTGCAGTAAATGGTTGAGGCGATCGCTATCGACTATTGCTTTTAGATTATTTCGTAACATTTTCCGCTTGGCACTAAAACCGATTTTGACTAAAGCTTCCAATTGCTTCGGATTGTTGGCTACAGTTGACAACGTTCGCGGACGCAACCGTACCACGGCAGAATCTACTTTTGGTGGTGGTTGAAAAGCTCCTGCTGGGACAATACAAATCTGTTCGCAGGCTGCTAAATACTGCACTCTGACAGACAAAGCCCCAAATGCTTTCGATTCAGGTTTAGCATATAGTCTATCTGCCACTTCTTTTTGCACCAACAATACAATTGATTCATATGGCTCTGGGTTAGGTTCGGCAATTGTACCCAGGAGTTTTTCTAGAATTGGACCAGTAATGTTGTACGGAATATTAGCAACAACTTTATTTGGCTTTTGAAAATTTGGCAGTGGAGCTAATAAAGTCGCTAAATCTAAATTTAGAAAGTCACCTTGCAATAGTAAAAAATTTTCTACTTTCTTTAATTTTTGTGTTAGCAACTGACAGAGATCGCGGTCAATCTCCACCGCTACTACAGATGAGGCGAGAGGTAAAAGCCGCCGAGTTAAAACAGCCGTACCAGGACCAATTTCTAAAATGCGATCGCCTTGTTGAATCTCCGCCGCCTGTACGATCCGATCCAAAGCTTTCTCGCTCTTAAGCCAGTGCTGAGCAAATTGTTTTCTAGTTCTTATCACTTTAAATGAGTCAATGTCTAGTGAATAGTGAGTAGTGAAGAATGACCGATTACCAATTACTAATTACCACTCTAAATAAAAAATTCCATTCCTTCGTAAGGCTGTGCTTTTACTGCCTCAATTCTTGCCTGCAAATCTCCAACATGAATTTCTAACTTATGCCCATCTGGATCTAGAAAATAGAGCGATCGCCCTTCACTACTATTTTGCTGCCAAATGGTAGCAACATCAGAGATTTGACGCTCGATTTTCTGAAAATCTGGTTCGGCAATACTGAATGCTATATGAGTGTACTCTGGTAACGCGCCTTGTCTTGCTTGCCGATCTAAAGATAAACACAACCATAAATTGCCAGCTAGAAGATATGCACCACGCCGCCATCGTGCCACTGGCTTGCAGCTCAGGACTTGAGTGTAAAACACAAAAGCTCGGTCTAAATCTGATACTGATAGCGTGATGTGGTTGATACCAGTAATCATTTTGACACTCACCTACTCTTCATAAATTCTTTCTGCCCTCTGCCTTTCTACAACAACTAAAACTACAACAGCGAAAAAAATATCAAATAAGGTAGAAAAATTTGCATAGTTACTGTAGTCAGACATTCCCTACGATGAGACAGAAGCGATCGCAGCCTGCTTCATCTTAGCTTTGTGGCGCGGGAAAACAATATCCGAGCGTAACAATCGATCCATCATGTCAACCGTTAGGGAAAAGAAAACTCAGTTCGAGGAGGAATCAGGTGCGAAACCCAAGGGTTGGTGGCGGATCGCCTTAGCTCTAATTCTGGGAATAGCAACGGGAGCTTTGGCGCTGAGTAAATTTCAGCAGAGTCAAACCTCCGCACCTGCACCCGTAACTCAAAAACCCCCAAAGATAAATGCTGTTAGTGCCTTGGGACGTTTAGAGCCGCGTGGAGATGTGATTCAATTATCTGCCCCTAGTTCTTCCTTTGCTCTGGAAGGAGCAAGAGTACTTCAGTTGATGGTAAGAGAGGGTGAAAGAGTACGTAGCGGTGATGTTATAGCCGTTTTAGATAACCGCGATCGCGCTTTGGCAGCTTTAGCCAAAGCCAAGGAAGATGTCAAAGTCGCTCAAGCAAATTTAGCCAAAGTCAAAGCAGGGGCGCAAACTGGAGAAATTGAGGCACAGCAAGCAACAATCGCCCGCCTGCAAGCCGAACTCGCCGGACAACAGCAAATCTTACAAGCAGCGATCGCCCGCCTAGAAGCCGAGCAACGTAACGCCGCGATCGATTTGCAACGATACCAGCAGTTGTATCAAAACGGTGCGATCTCCTCTCAAGAACTCGATCGCCGCAGTTTGAAGGCTAAATCTGCTACCGAACAATTAAATGAAACACAATCGACTCGCCAACAGACGATCGCGACGCTGGAAAGGCAAATTGAAGCAGCAAAAGCCACGTTAAATCAAATTCAAGAAGTTCGTCCTGTAGACGTGCAACTGGCACAATCTGAAATTGACAGAGCGATCGCGGCGATGAAACAAGCTCAAGCAGACATGGCACTCGCCTACGTGCGCGCGCCAACTGACGGTGAAATTCTCAAAATTCACACTCGCGCCGGAGAAAAGATCGGTTCCGCAGGCATTGCTGAAATGGGACGTACCGAGCAAATGATTGCCATTGCCGAAGTCTTAGAAGAAGACATTGGTAAAATCCGCCTCGGTCAAAAAGCCGCAATCAGAAGCGAGAATCTTGCCTTCGCTGGAGAACTAAGAGGTACAGTCATTGACGTTGGCAGGCAGATCGGTAAACAAGACGCACTCGACAGCGATCCCGCCGCCGATGTCGATGCCAGAGTTGTAGAAATCAAAGTCGGTCTACCCCCAGAAGCCAGCCAACGAGTTTCCGGTCTTACCTACGCCAAAGTTATTGTCAAAATTAATATTTGATTTGGAAATGGGTAATAGGTAATGGGTAATAGGAAAGAAATCTTAGGGGCGGGTTCACCTAAAATCTCTTTTCATAGCGAATTAGGCGTGGTAAATCCACCCTATTCAAGTAGGAGCGAGTTTCTCGAATATCCCTGAAAAAACAAAGAGTTTTGCACTTAAACCCTTTCATACCCAAATCATCAGAATTTTATCAATTACCAATTACCAATTACCAATTACCAATGAGAAAATTTATTAAACGCAAAATTCCGTTAGCTTGGTTGCAATTGACTAGGGAAAAGCCTCGGCTGCTAGTTGCACTAGCTGGAATTGCCTTTGCTGATATTCTCATGTTTATGCAACTAGCTTTTCAGCAAGCTTTATTTGATAGTAACGTGCGTTTGCATTCTAGTTTAGATGGCGAAATTGTCTTAATCAACCCTCAATCTAACGCCATCAATTTTTTAGAAAGCTTCTCTCAAAGACGCTTATATCAAACTTTAGCACTTTCAGAAGTTGCATCCGTACATCCTATATATTTAGGCTTGACTGAATGGAAAAACCCCGAGACTAGAGCGCTAGCTGAGGTTTTAGTTATTGGAACTAATCCCAGAGATAAAGTTTTCAATTTACCAGGGGTACAACAAAATATAGAAAAAATTAAATTGCCCGATGTCGTCCTCTTCGATCGCGGTTCTCGACCGGAGTTTGGCGCGATCGCTTCTGAGTTCGAGCAAGGGAAAAAGATTACAGCCGAGGTAGGCGGAAGACGAATTAAGGTAGGAGGAATAGCTGAATTAGGAGCATCTTTTGGTTCTGATGGAAATTTGATTACCAGCGATCAAAATTTTTTGCGCTTATTCAAAGATCGAAAGTATGGCTTAATCGATCTAGGTGTCATTAAATTAAAACCAGCGGCAAATGCTGAGATAGTTTTAGAAAAGCTGAGGCAATATTTACCTGATGATGTCAAAGTTTTTTCTAAACAAGAATTTATCGATTACGAAAAAGACTACTGGGCGCGCAGTACTCCAATTGGCTTTATATTTACCCTCGGAACAATTATGGGTTTCATTGTCGGAACCGTCATTGTTTATCAAATTCTTTATAGCGAAGTTTCCGATCATTTATCTGAATACGCTACTTTAAAAGCAATGGGTTATACTCAAACCTATTTATTGTTAGTCGTTTTTCAAGAAGCTTTGATTTTAGCCAGTTTGGGTTATGTACCTGGGTTCGCTTTTGCAATTTTACAATACAATTTAGCTAGAAACGCAACTTTGCTGCCAATTTTTATGACTGCTAGTCGAGCAGTCATGGTATTTCTATTAACGGTTCTCATGTGTTTTATTTCTGGTTTTATTGCGGTGCGTAAACTGCGCTCTGCCGACCCAGCAGATATTTTCTAAGCAAATGAAAAAAGAACCTGCGATCGCTATCCATAATCTCAATCATTACTACGGTAAAGGGGCACTTAGAAAACAGATATTATTTGATATTAATTTAGAAATTAACCCTGGAGAAATTACCCTTGTAACTGGAGCATCAGGATCGGGTAAGACGACATTACTAACTTTAATTGGCTGTTTGCGTTCCGTGCAAGAAGGAAGTTTAAAAATTTTAGGCAAAGAACTTTTT
Organism: Chroococcidiopsis sp. CCALA 051; assembly: GCF_003015105.1. Taxonomy (NCBI): domain Bacteria; kingdom Bacillati; phylum Cyanobacteriota; class Cyanophyceae; order Chroococcidiopsidales; family Chroococcidiopsidaceae; genus Chroococcidiopsis; species Chroococcidiopsis sp. CCALA 051. The sequence continues at coordinate 5,525 of NZ_PYCI01000184.1, forward strand.
GGTACGAGTGAAAAACAGCTAGTAAAATTTCGTCGGCAAATTGGTTATATCTTTCAAGCTCACAATTTATTAGGATTTTTAACAGCAAAACAAAACGTACAAATGTCAGTGGAATTAAACCGCGATCTATCTCCATCATCTGCTGAGGCTAGATCGACAACTATATTACAAACTGTAGGTTTGGGTCATCGAATTGATTACTATCCAGACAATCTTTCTGGAGGACAAAAACAACGAGTTGCGATCGCGCGTGCTTTGGTAAACCATCCAAAAATCGTCCTAGCAGACGAACCTACAGCCGCATTGGACAAGCAATCGGGACGCGATGTCGTCGAACTCATGCAATCTCTAGCTAAAGAACAAGGATGTACTATTTTGATGGTGACTCACGACAACAGAATTCTCGATATTGCCGATCGCATTGTCGATATGGAAGACGGTCGTTTAACCTAAAAAATTGCCAACAAACAAATAAAGAATCGACAACCATATTGATAACCAGCGACCGATTAAAGCGATAGGCTATTTTTAAGTCAAAAGTTAAAAGTCAAAAGTTAAAAGTCAAGACTGTTAACAACTGAGCATGAATTATCCCAACTGATAACTGACACCTGACAACTTTGTACAGACGTTACATGTAACGTCTGTACTGATAACTGGTAACTGACAACTGAAAGAATATGCCTAAGACTCAAGATCCCTTTCCTCAGTCCAAAAATGGTAAGGCAAATTCTAGTAACACTCTGGGTACAGAATCTCATCAAGGGGACTTGAAGAAAAGTAACACGGTACGACCAATTCAGCAGATGCGATCGTGGAATTTGAAATTGAAAGCAACGATCGCGGCTGTTGTTGCTAGCGCCCTTCCAGCACTAGTAGTTGGTACGACGAATTACTTGGGAACTCAGGCAATTCACAAACAAGTTACTCAAGCCAGACAGCAAAATGTCACTGAGTTAACCACAACAGAAAATGCCCTGCAACGGCAACTACAATCGCAAGTCCTGGAAACTGGATTAATCGCAGCTTGGGCGGCGGCGATCGCATTTTTTTTAGTGCATCGTGCTATTCGTCCAGTGCTAGATGCTACAGCAGTTTCTACTAAATTAGTCAATAGATTGAGTCAAGAAGATCTAGATGCTCGCGATCGCGTTGCTGGTCAAGACGAATTAGTTGCCCTAGAGTCAAATATCAGCGCGATCGAACAACAATTGCCAAAACTGTTATGGCAGCAAGAAGCTGAAGCCGAACGTGCCAGAATCTTGATGAAGATCGCGCACCAGATCGGGGAATCGCTATCGGAAGCAGATGTCCTGAGAACGACTGTAGAAGAAGTCCGTAAAGCCTTCAAAGCCGATCGCGTCGTAATTTTTCGGTTCGATCGTGACCGAAAAAATTCCGAACTCCGAATTCCGAATTCCGAATTCCGAATTCCGAATTCACTCGACTGGGATGGAACTTTTGTAGAAGAATCGGTAGCATCGAGCTATCCCAAAATGTTGTGGGCGACAATCGATACAAACTTTTTCCAAGGAGAAAACATCGAGTTATATCGCCACGGTCGCGTGCAGGCAATTGATAATATTTATCAAGCGGATCTGCCTGATGCTCGGATTGGACTACTAGAGAGATTCGCGATCGCGTCACAATTGAGCGCGCCAATTATCAAAGACAATCGGCTATATGGCTTATTAATCGCCAATCAGTGTAAGCAGTCACGCTCCTGGCAGCACTCGGAAATCGATTTAATTGCCCATGTAGCAACACAAGTCGGGTTTGCGCTCAAACACGCTGATTTGCTCGAACAAATAGATACGAAAGCCAAGCAAGCCAAGCTATCGATCGATATTACCCGTCGCATTCGAGCTTCGCTCAACGAAGAGGATATGCTTAAAACTACCGTTGAAGAAGTCCGTAAAGCGATGAAAACAGATCGGGTCATCGTTTATGGCTTTGACTTCAATTGGTACGGTACGGTCATCGCTGAATCAGTCGTACCAGGGTTTCCCAAAGCTATGTGGGCGCAAATTCAAGACCCGTGCTTTGCTGAAGATTATGTAGATAAGTATCAGCAGGGTAGGATAAATGCGATCGAAGATATCTATGCTGCTAATTTAAGCGAGTGTTATTTACAACAACTCGAACCATTTGCAGTCAAGGCAAATTTAGTTGCACCCATACTCAAAGACGATCGCTTATTTGGCTTATTAATTGCCCATGAGTGTGCTAAAACCCGTCATTGGCAGCAATGGGAGATCGATTTATTTACCCAGTTAGCCGCTCAAGTCGGATTTGCCCTCGACCATGCTAGGTTGTTACAACGTATCGATGCTGAGGGTTCTCGCAGTCAATTACTTGCACAGGTAACGCGCCGAATTCGAGCCTCGCTCAACGAAGAGGACATTCTCAAAACTACCGTTGAGGAAGCCCGTAAAGCGATAAAAACAGATCGCGTGCTGGTGTATGGTTTTGACGCTGACTGGTACGGTACGGTCATCGCCGAATCGGTCTTACCAGGATTTCCTAAAGCTATGTGGGCGCAAATTCAAGACCCGTGTTTTGCACATGGTTATGTTGAAAAATATCAGCAGGGAAGGGTAAACGCGATCGATGATATCTATGCTGCGGATTTGAGCGAATGCTATTTGCAACAGCTAGAACCGTTTGCCGTCAGAGCGAATTTAGTTGCCCCGATTTTGAAGGACGATCGCTTGTTTGGTCTGTTAATCGCTCATGAGTGTGCCAAGCCGCGCCATTGGCAGCAATGGGAGATCGATCTATTTACCCAATTAGCTACTCAAGTCGGATTTGCCCTCGACCATGCTAGGTTGCTCAACCAAATCGATCGAGCCTATCAAACGGCTACAGCGACATCTCAAGAGGAACGCCAGCAAAAAGAGGGACTTCAGCGTCAGATATCAGAACTGCTGCGAAGTAGCCAAACCTCTGTCAAAACTCTTTCCCAAGAAGCGATCGCCCAAATGGACTCGGTTACACTTGCCTACGATCGCGTCCAGGCTGTCGCTCAAGTCACGGAAAAAATCGTTGCTACCGTCCAAGAAGCAGAACGGCAGGTTGAGCAAGCCAAGCCAACAGTAGAAACTGCCGATCGGGTTGTCAGTCAAGCTGTAGATACGATTGTTGCTACCCAATCGGCAATTATAGACGTTACCCAGAAGTTAGATCGCCTCGATCGCGCCACTCAAAAGCTACCGAGGATGATGGAGACGATCGCTCAGGTGATGTATCAACTTCAGTTGCAGACGATGAATATTAAGTTTGCTGTCTCCCGCACTAGCAACGGCAGAGGTGAAGAATTTACTTCTATGTCAGAGAAGATACTCTCTTCACTTCAGCAATTGGAGACAGAATTTAGCCAAATTAAACTTTTGGTTGCCAACATTCAAGCGGAAACAAAAGAAGCCGCGATCGCAATTGACGGTTCGGAAGCAATTTTCAATCCGCAATTAAGGGCAGAAACTCAGCAAAAGCTAGATCGAATTGTTGCCTTCAGCCTACAGATGATTGCCTTTTTTGAACAAGTTTCTCAAGTTGCAGCTAACCAGTCAGAAGTTTCAACTTCAGCCGAGCGAGCTATTGTCGAAGCAGCAAGCATCGCTAGCAAAACTTCAGCCCAAGCAATGGCAATGGCAGAGTCTTTAACAAAACTCGCCGCCGTCACTCAAGAGCGATCGCAATAGGTAATTGGTAGTTGGTAGTTAGTAGTTGGCGAGAGGCAAGAGGTCTATTAATTGTGAATTGTGAATTGGTAATTCTTCCCCTAGCCTCTAGTCTCTCTCAATTGCCCATTTCCGTTCTCAACCGCTGTTCCAAATTTTGCAGATCTACGCCTAAATTTCCCAGCACTATTACCGCCATTCCTTGCCCTTCACGGAGAATTCCTAGTAATAAGTGTTCCGTACCAATATGACGATGTTTGAATTCTCGTGCCTCTGTTAGGGCGAGTTCTAAGCATTGTCTTGCCCTTGGGGTAAAAGGAATTTCTGGCGGCGAACCCGTGCCTTGACCAATTCTTTTTTCTACTTCAGCTCTAGTATTCTCAAAATTGACTCCCATTGCAGTCAGAACTCTTGTAGTCATTCCACTTTGTTCGCCGATTATACCGAGTAATAACTGCTCTGTACCGATATAATGATGTTTTAAACGCTTCGATTCGTACTGAGCCAAAATAATCGCTTGAATTGACTGTTGGGTAAATCTTTCAAATCCTATAGGTAGAGCAATTTTATGAAAGATACTGCCGAAAAAACTTTCTAGCGATCGCAAAAATCCTTCAAACATAAATCCTGCCTGAATAGATTCATTGTGAATTAATTCCGCAGTCTCGTAAGCCTTATTTGTAGATAAAGCCTGTGGGCGAATACTGCAACCGTTGTACAAAAAGGACAATAAATCTTCCATCGTTGCGGCATTGGCTGAATACCAGAGAAACTGTTTATCGCGTCTGGAAGTTACTAAACCCTCATGTCGTAACTTTTCCAAATGGTGCGACAAGGTGGAATTAGGAATATTCAGCACGGCTTGAACTTCCCCTACCGTTTTCCCTTCTGGATAAGCAGCAAACAGCAGCCGCATAATTTCCAACCGAGGTTCCGACCCCAGCGCCGCAAAAATATCTGCGTACTGAGCCGTATCTTTATTTTCCATATTTCTAGTTTAATCGAAATAAAAAGAATGTCAATAGATTAGACCAAACTACTTAGCCCCCTTTTTAAGGGGGTTGGGGGATCTAAACCTTACCACCACCCATGAGATACAACAGCGCCATCCGCACCGCTACCCCACTGGTTACCTGCTGGGAAATTAGACTGAACTGGGGATCGTCCATCAGATCGGAACTAATTTCTACACCACGATTAACTGGACCTGGGTGTAAAACTTTAACATCAGGTTTACAAAGTTGTAGGCGATCGCGCGTAATCCCAAATAACTGATGGTACTCTCTAATACTTGGTAAAAGATGCTGCGTCATGCGTTCCCTTTGCAACCGCAGCGTCATCACAAAATCTGCATCTTGTAATGCAGGTTCGATTTGCCAATGAAGGAATAGCTTGCGAGTTGGTAATTGGTAATTGGTAATTGGTAATTGGTAATTAGTGGCTGGAATTACTCCCTTGTCTCCCTTGTCTCCCTTGTCCCCCTTGTCCCCTTGTTCCCCTACTCCCAGCTCGTCCCTGCTCCCAGCTCGTCCCTGTTCCCCAACAAACTCCCCAAACAGCTGCGGTAACAATGTCGGTGGTGCGGCGAGGTGGACTTCTGCCCCGCTAGCGGTTAAGCTCCAGATATTCGATCGCGCTACCCGTGAATGAAGGATATCCCCGACGATCGCAATTTTTTTCCCCTGTAACAGTTCCAAGCGCGGACGATCGGGATCGAGCAGAGTGCAAATTGTAAATAGATCGAGTAAAGCTTGAGAAGGATGTTCGTGCTGTCCGTCCCCAGCATTCAAGACTCCGACGCGGACACCCAAGCGATCCATTTCAGCTGCGATCGCTTGAGGAACTCCCGCTTCTCGATGGCGGATCACCATCATATCGGTTCCCATTGCCAAGTAGGTTTTTGCCGTGTCTAATATTGTTTCCCCCTTCGTCAAAGAAGAGGTAGAGGCGGTAAAGTTTAGCGTATCTGCCGATAAACGTTTGGCTGCTAATTCAAAACTGCTGCGGGTACGAGTCGAAGATTCAAAAAATAAATTCGTTACCACCTGTCCTTGTAAGGTTGGGACTTTCTTCGTCCGCCGCGTCAACACCTCTCGAAAACTTGCAGCGGTCTGCAACACCGTGTTGTATTCTTCCGGCGTAAAATCTTCTAGAGACAAAATGTGATGGCGATTCCAGATCATGGGGAGCGATCGAGCGCACGAGCAGGGAAGGACAGGGGGGACAAGGGAGATAAGGGGGACAAGGGAGACA
>NZ_PYCI01000185.1:0-11377 GCF_003015105.1 Chroococcidiopsis sp. CCALA 051
CTTGTCCCCCTTGTCCCCCTGCTCCCTGCTCCCTGCTCCCTTCAAAATAATGGACGGGAAAAAAAGTGACACAATACCGCTATCGCAGAGACATCGGTAAAATCACAATTAAAAAAGGTATAACCGTAACAAAATCAAGACAATCTCAAAAAAAATCTAACAATCTTTGAGATTCTACACAAAGACAAGAATTATGGTATCATCTGGCTGAATTCTAACAGTTGAGAGATGAAACCTTAATAACTGGAATGTAGATTACAGAAGCAGTGCAGTAGCGACGATAAATTTTGGTGGTGGAGGAGAAGACTGAGTGCAAAATACCATGTCTAAGGGGCAAGTAGTCCCGCAGATGCAGCGCAACCAACCTGAAGCAATTAAGATTGGCGTGGTTGGAGTGGGCAATATGGGGCAACATCACGCCCGCGTCCTAAGTTTGCTCAAGGACGTGGAACTGGTGGGTATAGCAGATATCAATGTCGAGCGAGGACTCGATATTGCTAGTAAGTACAGAGTGCGTTTTTTTGAAGACTATCGAGATTTACTGCCTCATGTCGAGGCAGTTTGCGTAGCTGTCCCCACTCGCGCCCATTATGCTGTTGGGATGACCTGCCTAAAAGAAGGGGTTCACGTCCTGATTGAAAAGCCGATCGCTGCTAGTATTTCTGAAGCAGAATCTCTAGTCAATACAGCTGCCCAAGCTCAAAGAATCCTTCAAGTCGGTCACATTGAACGCTTCAGCCCAGCATTTCAAGAATTAAGCAAAGTTTTAAAGACGGAGCAATTGATGGCAATCGAGGCTCGTCGCATGAGTCCCGCTGCTCAAAGAGCCAACGATGTCTCGGTCGTCTTAGATTTAATGATTCATGACATTGACCTATTGTTAGAATTGGCTGACGCGCCAGTAGTGAAGCTAACTGCCAGTGGCAGCTGTGGTTCTGATTCAGGATATTTAGATTACGTCACGGCAACTCTAGGTTTTGCCAATGGAATCGTAGCAACGCTGACAGCTAGTAAAGTGACTCACCGCAAAATTCGTCGCATTGCTGCCCATTGTAAAAATTCATTGACTGAGGCAGATTTTCTGAACAATGAAATTCTGATCCACCGTCAAACCACTGCTAACTGTATGACAGAACACGGTCAGGTGCTTTACCGTCAAGATGGCTTGATTGAAAAAGTTTATACGAGTAACGCCGATAAACTTTGTGCCGAATTAGAACATTTTGTTAGCTGCGTGCGTGGTGGTAGCCAGCCCTCTGTAGGAGGAGAACAAGCATTGAAAGCTTTGCGCTTGGCAAGTTTAATCGAGCAAATGGCTGTAGACGGTCATGCTTGGAAGCTACCAGAACGGGAGTACGAGTATCCGATTGTTGCCGTTTAGCGAGCAAGTTTAAATAGCACGTTTTTTGGTAAAAGCACGCAGCCGCGTGCTTTTACTTTATGTATGAAGATATTGCGATCGCCCTGACTGATAGCGGTTTTCGAGTGGGTAAAATACGCGATCTGTAGGGGCGCACATCTGTGCGCCCCTACAAGTGTCACGCACGCAATCGAGAATTGCTATGAAATATAAATCTATGGCGATCGCTCTGTAAATTTATGGCGATCGCTCTAGCTTAAATATCTTAAATCAATAACACTCTTAGATATAGTCAATAACCTGAAGCTGTGCCGTAGGATGGGGAGCCACTACGCCGAACGGGTCATTTAGCTTCAAGTAAGTCGCATTTAAGAATTAAAACCTGACTTTTTCAGAACTTTCTTGGGTTGAGCGCTTGTTTAACCCAATCTATAATTATACATAACTAAACGGTATTGTATTTAAATATCTTGAAAAACTAAAAATAATGATCGCTTTTGAAGTATATCTAAACGGAGAAAAGCTCTGTACAGCAGGTTTGAGAGATTTAAGCGTTCTTACAGCAATTTTAAACTGGAGGCAGCGTCAAGCAGACGCTCCAGTTGCAAACCCTGAAGAGTTAGATGCTGAAGATTTGAGATTGTATGTGGGTGGGATGTTGAATATTGCAGAAGGTAGTCGAGAATTTCTCAGATGGCTCGATCTCAATCTCGAAGTCGGTGATGAAATAACCATCAAGATTGCAGATGCAAATACTGTAGATATACCAATTAGACGGGAGAAAGTAGAGCTAAATTTCAATTTCCCACAGCGGTAATACTAATTATTTCAGGCTTTGAAAGGCTATAACAATCAGACCGAGAGACATTCTCCTACCCGATCGCCAAGCCAAATTGAAAAAGAAAGACTAAAATCGAATACGGAGATTTTAGTCTTTTGAACACAGGAGGATTTACATCAAGTATGTCCGACTTGAACCGAGGAATTATGAAGTTCGATGGGGCGGATAGTCCCAAGGTAGTGATTGTATCTACCGTACTACTGTTAGGAGCGATCGCCGCCTTAATATTTTGGGCGCTACGAGTAGCTTATGCTGTTTAGTTATTAGTTATCAGTGGCTAGTGACTAGTGACTAGTGGTTAGACCAAAATAAGAATCTAGCCACAAGCCACTAACCACTAACCACTCATTAGCGATCGATGACTAATATGCAGCAAGTTTGGGGTGTACTTGCGATTTTCATTCTCTGCCCCTGTTTGGGCGGACTACCGTTAATTGCTTGGATAACTCGTACCCTGACTGGGAGACGACTGGAGCGGATGGGAACTGGTAATATCAGTGTCTCAGCCGCTTTTTATCATGGTGGTAAGTTAGCGGGCATTTTAGCGGTGCTATCGGAGGCATTGAAAGGTATTGCCGCAGTTCTGCTAGCACGGGCTTTTTTCCCAACTCAACCAGCGTGGGAATTAATTGCCCTAATTGCCTTGGTCATGGGTCGCTACTGGGTTGGGAAAGGGGCGGGAACCACAAATGTCGTTTGGGGTTATGTCGTCCATGATTGGCGAGTCGCGCTGTTGGTATTTTTAATTGGAGGGATTAGTTTTACTCTGTTGCGGGAAAAAGAGCTGGGAAGATTTGGCGTATTATTTCTCTTTCCCACAATTACGGCACTGTTACACTTAAATGATTTTGGTAGAATTGTCGCCGCGATCGCCTTAGCAATATTAATTGGCTGGATTTACAAAAAGATTCCCGACGATCTAGATTTATCTCCAACCGCAGGACAAGCCGGATCTGAAAAAATGTTTCGTTTTTTTCGTGGTGATAAGGCAATTGTTTCTCTCGACGACCGACTCGATCCTCAAAAAGTCGGCGATAAGGCAGCTACTTTATCTCAACTGAAAAGCTGGGGTTATCCCGTACCGATGGGTTGGGTAGTCGTGCCAGGAGACGATCCAGAACCTCTAATTCAAGCTTTGCAACCTTCAGCTACCCAACCGCTAGTCGTCCGTTCCTCAGCAATTGGAGAAGACTCGGAACAAGCGGCGGCGGCGGGACAGTATGAAACCGTACTGCAAGTTACCAGTCGCTCTATGTTAAGGCAGGCGATCGCCCGTACTCAAGCTTCTTATGACTTGCCAAATGCAGTAGAGTATCGTCGTGCTAGGGGGCAAATCGATGCAGCAATGGCTGTGTTGATTCAAAAGCAAGTTCAGGGAGTTTTTTCTGGCGTAGCTTTTAGCCGCGACCCAATCACCCAGCAAGGAGATGCTGTTGCGATCGAAGCTTTGCCCGGTGAAGCACAACAGGTGGTTTCGGGACGATTGACTCCAGAACAATATCGGGTGGCGATCGCAGATGTAGAAACATTAGATGTAACGTCTATACATGTCACGTCTCTACAAATGGAAGGTGAAGGAGACGTACCGCTAGAACTGATTAAACAAGTTGCCCTTCTCGCCCGCAAAATCGAAGATCGATACCACGGTATCCCCCAAGATATTGAGTGGAGTTACGACGGGAGCCAATTGTGGCTGCTGCAATCGCGTCCGATTACAACTCTTCTGCCAATTTGGACGCGCAAGATTGCAGCTGAAGTGATTCCTGGGGCAATTCGCCCGTTAACTTGGTCGATCAACCGTCCGCTAACTTGTGGCGTGTGGGGGGAGATTTTTACAATTGTTTTGGGCGATCGTTCCCAAGGGTTAGACTTTAACGAAACGGCAACGCTGCATTATTCCCGCGCCTATTTCAATGCGTCGTTGTTAGGATCGATTTTTCGATTGATGGGCTTACCTGCGGAAAGTCTGGAGTTTTTGACCAGGGGAGCTAAGTTTAGCAAACCGCCTTTAAGTTCTACGTTAAAAAATGTACCTGGGTTGCTGCGGTTGCTGGGGCGTGAATTGAGTTTAGTCCGAGATTTTCAACAAGACGAGCGGCAGTATTTTCGTCCTGGTTTGGCAAAATTAGAGCAGCGATCGCCGCAAGAACTTTCGACCAGAGAATTGCTAGAACGGATAGAAGGAATTTTATCACTCCTCAAACGGGCAACTTATTACAGCATTTTGGCTCCCTTAAGCGCTGCGTTACGACAAGCAGTATTTCGAGTTCGGGATGACAAAATCGACAACAGCCAAACGCCAGAAGTAGCCGCATTGCGCGAAATTGCAGCTTTGGCAAAAAAAGCTCGAAAAATAGCGCCGCAATTATCTCCAGAACGAGCATTTGAGCAGTTGGAAGATACTGCGCCCGGGAGAGAAATTTTGCAGCAGTTCGAGCGATTGCTCGATCGCTACGGCTATTTGAGTCAGGTAGGCACAGATATTGCGGTTCCCACTTGGAAGGAGGAACCGCAGGTAGTACGAGAATTGTTTATGCAGATGTTGAGCGTGGAGGAAGGCAGTTTTAGAAGCGATCGCTTAGAAATGCAACGTAGTACAACGAGAGTTCAGCAACGCATAGATCTTAAAGGAAGAGTTACGCAGGTATACAGCCGCTTATTAGCAGAATTACGCTGGTGTTTCGTGCGACTAGAGGAGATATCTTTGCAGTTAGGACAATTATCTCAACCTGGCGATATTTTCTTTTTAGAATTTCCTGAAGTGCAACGAGTTGTTGCTGAAGATGTGGAGTTTATATCTCAATTAACACAATTAGTCGAAGCGAGGCGATCGCAATTCGATCGAGACAGCCAACTCAATCCCATACCCGCTTTAATCTACGGTAATTCTCCCCCGACTCTTGTACGCGCGCACAGCAGTGCGCCCCTACAAACTCCCAACTCCCTCTTAAAAGGAATTCCTGCTAGTTCCGGTCAAGTCACGGGAACGATTGTCGTGTTGCACGATTGGCAAATGCTGCCAGAGATCGATAAAAAAACAATTCTAGTCGTACCTTATACCGATTCCGGTTGGGTAGCCGCGATCGCTAGGGCTGGAGGATTGATCGCCGAAGTCGGAGGAAGATTATCTCATGGGGCGATCGTAGCGCGAGAGTATGGCATTCCTGCGGTGATGGATGTGCGCGACGCAACTCATTTATTGCGCGACGGTCAACAGGTGCGGCTCGACGGTCAAGAGGGTACGGTAGAGATTCTCGGCGGCGATTGAAGTAGTAGATCTGACTTGAAAATAGATTTTCAAGTCAGGTCTGACGAATAAATGTCATTTTGTTCTGAATCACCATATACATAGTTGTAAAACTTAACTTTAAATGTGAATTAATGTTCGATTTAGTACAAAGCGTAAATTGTAGATTGCTAAAAGTTTAAGGAATTTAAAAATCTAATACCAGCAATTATACTCAGCAAATCTCGATTGATTATCGACAAGCAAAAATACCTTGGGATCGATTGATAGTTACGATAAACAACTTGCACTGCTATAGGAATCAATAGGCGATCGCCGCGATTGTTCAGAGGGAACCAATGTTAACTATAGATAGTTCAATAGACAATTGAAAAACCATAAACTTTTGCTTATCAAAGCGATATTAGATTTATTTAACTGTCACTCGTTAAAAGTTAACAAATTTTGCACTAAAAGCTGTAAGCTTATTAAAACAACATTAATTTTGGTGTTCGTTGTCTCTTAAAGACTCGATTTGCATGTAGCTCAGTTGTGAAATTTCAACTTTGCAACTTCACAGCTACGATCACCTATTTCGCTGAGCCAAACCAGTATTTTAGATCGAACCATGCATTTTATATGCAAGAAACTCAACAGTTTCATTGCATGGATTTGCCTTGATATAAACCATTGAATGTGCTTGAGGAAGGTTGTATGACGGAGTTTTCTCGCCGGAAATTTATCATAACTGCTGGTGCTTCTGCGGTTGGTTCGGTGTTTCTGAAAGGTTGTTTGGGGAATCCACCAGATTCCGTGACTGGTACTCAAACGCAACAAGTTGCAGCAGTGAATGTTAGTCCCGAACAAGCACCAGAAACAACAAGAGTCAAGTTAGGATATATCCCTATTGTTGAAGCAGCACCCATAATTATTGCTAAAGAAAAAGGCTTTTTTGCGAAGTACGGCATGACCGATGTAGATGTTTCCAAACAAGCCTCTTGGGGTTCGATGCGAGACAATACAGAAATTGGTGCGGCTGGTGGTGGTGTTGATGGCGGTCAATATCAAATGCCGATGCCACATCTCATTACAGAAGGGCGGATCACCAAAGGCAACAAGCCGATTCCAATGTATGTGTTAGCGCAATTAAACACGCAAGGAAATGGCATTGCGATCGCTGAGAAACACCGAGGAAAAGGAATAGAACTAGAACTAGCCAAAGGTGGCAAAAACTTATTCGGTCAACTCAAATCAGCTAACACTCCCTTCACTGCTGCCTATACATTTGCTCAAGTCAACCAAGATTTTTGGATTCGCTATTGGCTAGCTGCTGGCGGTGTCAATCCCGATGCTGATGTCAAATTAATTCCCGTACCAGCCGCCCAAACTGTTGCCAACATGAAAACAGGCACGATGGATGCTTTCAGTACGGGCGACCCCTGGCCCTACCGCATTGTCAAAGATAAAATCGGTTTCTTGGCAATGCTAACCGCAGACATGTGGGAGTTTCACCCAGAAGAATACTTAGCATTACGGGCAGAGTGGGTTGATAAACATCCCAAAGCAACCAAGGCGCTACTCAAAGGCATCATGGAAGCGCAACAGTGGTTAGATAACTTCGACAACCGTGAAGAAGCCGCCAAAATCCTCGGCGGACGGAACTACTTCAACTTGCCAGCCGAAATTCTTGCCGGACCATTTGCAGGTAAATACGACATGGGCGAAGGTCGGACAGTTGACGATCGCAACAAAGCCGTACTTTACTGGAAAGATCCTAGAGGTAGCGTTTCCTATCCCTACAAGAGTCACGACCTTTGGTTCTTAACAGAAAGCGTCCGCTGGGGCTTTTTACCACCAGACAGCCTGACAAAAGCTAAAGCATTGATTGATAAAGTCAACCGCGAAGACTTGTGGAAAGAAGCAGCCAAAGAATTAGGCGTTGCAGCTGCCGATATTCCCACCAGCACCTCCCGTGGCGTAGAAACATTTTTCGATGGAGTCAAATTCGATCCCGAAAATCCCGCTGCCTACTTAAAGAGTTTGAAGATCAAAAAAGCCTAACGTCTAGAATTCGGAATTCGGAATACCCCTTCGGGGAAGCAAGCTACGGAATTCGGAATTAGCAATTACTAACTATCCATGTAAATCTGAGGAACAGACGATCGATGACTACATATTCTCCTAGAAGACGGGCTAGCACAGATAATAGCTTTTTAGCAGGCTTGCAAAAAAGACTGCCTGACTTTTTACCACCATTTATCGCGATCGCGATCTTTTTAGCAATTTGGCAACTTTTTTCTCTCACACCAGGAGCCACATTACCTGGACCTATAAAAGTTATTCAAGACACTTGGATATTAATTTTCTGGCCCTTCTACGACCGAGGTGGCACGGATAAAGGTTTATTTTGGCAGATCTGGGCGAGCTTGCAACGGGTAGCAATTAGTTACACATTAGCGGCAATTGTAGGAATCGGCTTAGGAATCTTAATTGGTACGTCGAAAGTGATGTCCAAAGCACTAGATCCACTCTTCCAATTACTCAGAACAGTACCACCTCTAGCTTGGGTTCCCATCTCTCTAGCTGCCCTCAGACAAAACGAACCCGCTGCCTTATTCGTTATCTTCATCACGGCAATTTGGCCCATTTTGATCAACACGGCAGTAGGAGTCAAAGAAATTCCCAGCGATTACAACAACGTTGCCAAAGTACTGCAATTAACTAAAAAAGAATACTTCTTCAACATCCTCATCCCTGCGGCACTACCCTACATTTTCACAGGTCTGCGGATTGCGATCGGTCTAGCTTGGTTGGCAATTATCGCTGCTGAAATCGTCATGTCCGGTATTGTCGGCATCGGTTTCTTCATCTGGGAAGCTTATCAAAACAACAACGTCAGTGAAGTTATCCTCGCCCTAATCTACATCGGTATAGTTGGTCTGTTACTCGACAAACTCATGGCTTGGATACAAACGCTGATCTTGCCAGCAGAACAAAAATAAGACAAGGGAGACAAGGAGGACAAGGGAGACAAGGGAGAAGTCAAAAGGCAAAAGTCAAAAATCAAAATCTCCCCGCACTCCGTCCTTACCAACTACCAACTACCAACTACCAATTACCAAATAGCCATGTCTGTATTCGTTGCTGTTGACCAAATAGATAAGGTTTTCAATCTCGTCGGTGGGGGACAATACATTGCCCTCAAAGGCATTGACCTTCAGATTAAAAAGGGTGAGTTTGTATCGCTGATCGGTCACTCTGGCTGCGGTAAATCGACGCTACTCAACATGATTGCAGGATTAGACCTGCCTAGTGAGGGAATTGTCACTCTGGAAGGACAAAGAATTACCAAGCCAGGACCAGACCGAATGGTGGTGTTTCAGAACTACTCGCTTCTGCCTTGGCGGACGGTACGGGAAAACATCGCCCTGGCTGTAGATGCTGTAATGAAGGGCGCACCTGCGGGAGAACGCCGCGCCATTGTCGAAAAGCACATCGATATGGTAGGTTTGCGTCCCCATGCCGATAAGCCACCAGGAATGCTATCGGGGGGACAAAAACAACGGGTGGCGATCGCCCGTGCTTTAGCGCTGCGTCCGAAGTTGCTGTTACTGGACGAACCATTTGGGGCGTTGGATGCACTGACGCGGGGTAATTTGCAAGAACAGCTGATGCAAATCTGCGAAGAGAACCAAGTCACAGCGGTAATGGTGACGCACGACGTAGATGAAGCTGTATTGCTGAGCGATCGCATCGTCATGTTAACCAACGGACCCGAATCGAAAATTGGCGGCATTTTAGAAGTAGATATCCCCAGACCCCGCAAGCGGATGCAGGTTGTAGAACATCCCAGCTACTACAGTCTGCGCAGCGAAATGATCTACTTTTTAAATCAGCAAAAACGAGTTAAGCAAATTCGGGCGCGGAAGAAAACAGCTGTTGCCCGTCACGGGTTAGAAAAAGTCAATTTGGAAATCGGCTTCGTTCCCTTAACCGCTTGCGCACCACTGGCGATCGCTCAAGAAAAAGGTTTCTTTGCCAAGCATGGCTTAGATGAAGTCACCCTAGTACGGGAAACCAGCTGGCGCGGGATTGTCGATGGAATTGCAGGCGGCTACATCGATGCTGCCCAAATGCCTTCAGGGATGCCAATGTGGTTGACTTTGGGTGGTCATGAGAATAAACCGATACCCACGGTTACTTCTTTAACCATGACTCGTAACGGCAACGCCATCACCTTATCAAAACGCTTTTACGACCAAGGAGTTTATAACCTCACCGACTTCAAACAGCACTTGCTGCGTACCCGCGACCAGCGGCATACGATGGGGGTCGTACATCCTTCCTCAATGCACAGCGTCCTCTTGCGCTACTGGCTAGCCGCAGGTGGTATCGACCCTGATTTAGATGTTGACGTTCACACCATTCCCCCAGCCCAAATGGTTGCCGACCTCAAAGCTGGTAGTATTGATGGATTCTGCGTTGGCGAACCTTGGAACTACCGTGCTGCTGAAGAAGGAATTGGCTTTACCGCTGCTACCGATTTAGAAATTTGGCTGGGACACCCAGGAAAAGTTCTCGGCGTGCGGGAAGAATGGGCAGCAGCGTATCCAAATACTCATATCGCTTTAGTCAAAGCACTTTTAGAAGCTTGCTACTATTGCTCTTTGCCAGAAAATGCTGAAGAAATTCGTCAAATTTTGGCACGGCGGGAATATGTCAGCACCAGCGTCGATTATATTCAGTTGCTAGACCCCGATAGCAGCAGTTGCGATCTGAGTAGTCCAATGCGGGAGTATGCTCACCACCAATTCTTTTCTGAAGCTGCAATCAATCGCCCCAGTCGCACGGAGCAAACTTGGATCGTGACTCAACTAGCGCGTTGGGGTCACACTCCCTTCCCCAGAAATTGGGTAGAAATTATCGAACGGATCTGCCGTGTCGGAGTCTTCAGTACAGCTGCTAGAGAACTCGGCTTAGATGTCAGCTACACCCGCCAGCCGCTCAAACTCTTCGACGGGACTGTATTTAATGCCGACGACCCACTCGGCTATCTCAACAGTCTAGCAATCAAACGTGACTTCTCCGTAGCCGAAGTGATTCTCGACGCACCAATCCGCAGAGCAGCCTAGCTGAATTGTTAATGGGTAATGGGTAAAGTCGTAAGTCGTAAGTTGTCAGTCGTAAGTAGAGAAGAACTTGCCTCTCAGCAACTACCAACTACCAACTACCAATTACCAACTACCAACTACCAACTACCAACTACCAATTACCATAATGAACAACGCTTTTGCTTATACAGACATTGCCAGAAATCGTTTAGGCAAGCCACTTTCAACTGTGCAGTCTAATCGTCAGGCTTTCGTACAGATTAAGGACGTTTGTAAAGTCTATCCCACCAAAAACGGTCCCTTCACCGTCCTTGATGGGGTGAATCTCAGTGTCTATGAAGGGGAGTTTATTTGCGTGATCGGTCACTCCGGTTGCGGTAAGAGTACGCTGTTAAATATGGTTTCGGGTTTTGCTCATCCCACTTCAGGAGATGTTTTAGTTGATGGTAATCCCGTGACTAAACCAGGACCAGACCGGATGGTGGTGTTTCAAAACTATGCCTTGCTCCCTTGGCGGACTGCGTTTGAAAATGTCTATTTGGCAGTGAATGCCGTACATCCCAACAAGCCAGAAGCAGAAAAGCGGGCGATCGTGCGGGAACATTTGGCAATGGTTGGACTCGCGGAAGCCGCAGATAAGAAGCCACCGCAACTATCTGGGGGGATGAAACAGCGGGTTTCGATCGCCCGTGCTTTGGCAATTCGTCCCAAGGTGATGATTTTAGACGAACCTTTCGGGGCGTTGGATGCAATTACCAAAGAGGAGTTGCAGGAAGAGTTACTGAAAATCTGGAACGACCATAAATGCACCGTGTTAATGCTGTCTCTTATACACATCT
>NZ_PYCI01000252.1:0-2732 GCF_003015105.1 Chroococcidiopsis sp. CCALA 051
ACAAGGCGTATCGTCGGCAGCGTCAGATGTGTATAAGAGACAGGGCTTAAACCAAGCACAACTAACCGCCTGGGTACAAGCACAAGGACAGCCAGCTTATCGCGGTAAGCAATTATACGATTGGATCTATCACAAAGGAGCGCGATCGCTATCTGAAATCTCAGTGTTTCCGAAACAATGGCGTAGTAGTGTAGAAAATGTTTCGATCGGGCGATCGCAAATTCATCATCGCACTGTAGCTCCTGATGAGACTGTCAAATACTTACTTCAACTTGCAGATAATCAAATTGTTGAAACTGTAGGTATCCCAACTGACAAGCGCCTTACCGTATGCGTCTCGACTCAAGTAGGGTGTCCGATGGCTTGCGATTTCTGCGCCACGGGTAAAGGGGGCTTTCGTCGCAACCTTGCCCCGCATGAAATTATCGATCAAGTTCTGACAGTCCAATCTGACTTTCAACGGCGCGTCAGCCACATTGTTTTTATGGGTATGGGCGAACCCTTGCTAAATACAGAAAATGTCGTGGCGGCGATTCAATCTCTGAACCAAGATGTGGGTATCGGACAGCGTTGCATGACTCTTTCTACTGTGGGAATTCCAGGGCGAATTCTTAAACTTGCTAAATACCAACTACAAGTTACCTTGGCGGTTAGCCTTCACGCCTCTAACCAAGCTACCAGAGAAAAACTGATTCCCAGCGCCCAAAAGTACTCTCTCCATGACTTACTTTCAGAATGTCGCGAGTACGTGCGTCTTACTGGTCGCCGCGTCACGTTTGAATATATCTTACTTGCTGGGGTAAATGACGGCATAAAACAAGCAGCTGAGCTAGCTCAGCTGCTACGAGGTTTTCAAAGTCACGTCAATCTAATTCCTTACAATCCGATTCGAGAAGCAGATTATCAGCGACCGAGTTCAAGTCAAATTCAGGCTTTTGTTAACGTCCTGAAGCAGCAACAGATCGCTGTGAGCGTCCGCTATTCCCGTGGATTGGAAGCAGAGGCGGCTTGCGGTCAACTACGGGCGCAGCAGCTACAGCCTTCATTGGGTTAATACCCGGCGCATATGCTTCTATAACTTTTCCTGTACGAGCGCACGTCACCATGAGATAGTCACAGCTATTGCATTGCGTGCGTGTTAGTTCGCTACTTAATACATAAAATCTTTCTGCTTCGCTGCCACAGTTGGAGCATCTAATCTGTTGTTTTATTTGCATTTGACAAACCTTTTGAGCCTAAGAATTTTTAAGAAAGAAGAAATAAAAACTGGAAGGTCAATCGAATATATAGTTTGGAACGCGATTGTTGAAATCTAGCTAGTCGATCCAGCTAGGTTTTGTCCGAGACGGTCATTTTTTTTCGTTCCAGTATATATTCTCGCAAGATTTCAGCTCAGTATCCATGCCACTTTTGGTAGAAAATATAAAAAGTTTGCGTGGACACTACTTCGATTTACTGCGATCCCCATGATGAATCCTTTGATTTTGTAGCTTAGATAACAGTGTTAACAGACTTTCTAATGGCAGTGAGCGTTGACTCACTACTAAGATAATCGGTAAACCGATCCCCGAGTCCAATCAATAATTTGACTCACGATCGGGTTTTCTCCTATCAATTTTTAACCATTTATTAAGGTTTGGTTTCCATCGAGAGTTAGATTGCTTGGATACGATCCCCAAGCGAAACAGATAGAAAAACGCCGAGCGCTTTTCTATCTACAAATTGTCAACTTATGTCAAATTAAATAGAAAAATTGGTCAATTTATGCTTTGAGGTGGGTGAAAATAGTTATAAATTTCCCCTGCCAAGCGCGAACCGATACCATCTACTGTTGCCAGTTGCTCGATACTGGCTTGGCGAATGTAGTCGATCGAGTGAAAATGCGCTAGGAGTTGTTTCTGGCGATGGTAGCCCAAACCAGGAATTTCTTCTAAACGCGATCGCCTCATCTTGTCGCTACGCTGCTGGCGGTGGAAACTGACAGCAAAGCGATGTGCTTCATCTCTCAGTCGCCTAAGTAATTGTACTCCCGATTGTTCCGCATCTGTCGCCAAAGGTTGAGATTCGCCTGGTAAAAAAATTTCTTCCCGCTGCTTGGCTAAGCTGACAACTCGCAAGTCTTCCATCAAGTTCATTTCTTGCAGGACAGCTACAACAGAAGATAATTGCCCCTTACCGCCATCAATCATCACTAAATCGGGCCAGTCGGGGTTTCCCACCCGTTGCATTTGCGGATCTTCCACGTATTTACGAAAGCGGCGTTGAATCACTTCCGCTAAACTGGCAAAGTCATCGGAATGACCAGCCGTAACCGTAGGATTTTTAATCTTGTAGTGACGATAGTATTGTTTGGCAGGTAAGCCTTCAACAAACACCACTTGGGATGCAACCGCATTGGAACCCTGAATGTGAGAAATATCGTAGCCTTCAATTCGATGGGGTAAGTCGGGTAAGTCGAGAATGGCGGCTAGATCTTCCATAGCTTGGGAGTTGCGATCGCTCAATTTTTGCGTTCGTGCCAGTTCGTACTCGGCATTTCGTTCTACCATCTCGATCAATTCTGCTTTCAATGCCCTCTGGGGATTCACAATCGTGACTTTCCGCCCCTTACGTTGGCTTAACGCTGTCGCTAGCATCTCCGCTTCCGGTAATTCGTGCTGTACCAGAATTTCTGTAGGAATTTCTACATCGTCAGCAGTTTCATAATGTTGTTCTAAGACGCGCTGTAAGAT
>NZ_PYCI01000029.1:0-55426 GCF_003015105.1 Chroococcidiopsis sp. CCALA 051
CTGTGATTGGTGTTTCAGGACGTTTTCCTGAAGCCAATAATGTTGAGGATTTTTGGCAAAATTTGTTAAATGAAGTGGAGGCAGTTTCAGTTTTCTCTAATCGAGAGCGAGAAGCAATCAATTTAACTTCTAATGGTTGCGATCGCTCCAAATCTCCAATCAAAGCGGGGGGTGTGTTGGATGATATAGAATTATTTGATGCTGCGTTTTTTGGCGTGAATCCTAGAGAAGCTGAAACCATAGACCCACAGCACCGTTTGTTTTTAGAATGTGCTTGGGAAGCTTTAGAAAATGCAGGATATGATTCTGAAACCGAGGAGAGTTCGATTGGAGTTTATGCGGGAGTTGGGAGGAGTACTTATTTCCTCTACAATGTGTTTCCCCATCAGGAAGTATCGCAGTCGAGCGGTTCTTTACAAGAGTTACTGATTAGCGATAAAGATTACGTTCCTACTCGCGCTTCTTATAAATTAAATCTTAGAGGACCAAGTGTTAGTATTCAAACTGCTTGTTCTAGTTCCTTAGTAGCAGTTCACTCAGCTTGTCAAAGTTTGCTGAGCGGTGAATGTAAAATGGCTTTGGCGGCTGGTGTTTCTGTCAAAGTTCCTCAAAATGAATTAACACTATCTCCATCGGAAATTGTTTCTCCTGACGGACATTGCCGTGCTTTTGATGCTAGGGCAAATGGCACTATTGGAGGGAATGGGATTGGGGTTGTTGTCCTGAAGCGATTGGAAGATGCGATCGCAGATAGAGACTATATTTATGCAGTTATTAAAGGTTCGGCAATTAACAATGATGGTGCTTTAAAAGTTGGTTACACAGCACCTAGCGAGGAAGGACAAGCCAAGGTGATTCGAGCAGCTCAGATCGTGGCTGAAGTGAAGCCAGAAACAATTTCTTATATGGAAACTCACGGTACTGGAACTGCTTTAGGAGATCCAATTGAAATTGCGGCGATGACAAGGGCTTTTCGAGCTAGTACCGATAAAAAAGGTTACTGCGCGATCGGTTCGGTGAAAACCAATGTCGGGCATTTAGATGCGGCGGCTGGAATTACAGGCTTCATCAAAACAGTTTTAGCTCTCCATTACAAGTTGATACCTCCTAGCCTCAACTTCGAGCAGCCTAACCCTCAAATTGATTTTGCAAATAGCCCGTTTTATGTCAATACCAAATTACGGGAATGGAAGGCAAACGGCACTCCGCGACGGGCTGGAGTTAGTTCTTTTGGTGTTGGTGGTACGAATGCTCATGTTGTCTTGGAAGAAGCACCTGGAGAAAGTCAAAAGTCAAAAGTTAAAAGTCAAAATTGCCAGGATACAGGTGAACGTTCTTGTCACTTGGTGTGTTTGTCGGCGAAAACTGAGTCGGCGCTGGAGAAGGCTACGGTTAATTTAGCGAATTATCTCAAGCAGCATCCAGATGTGAATCTGGCGGATGTGGCTTATACTTTGGCGATCGGTCGGAGGGCGTTCGATCGCCGTCGAATGGTTGTCGTACGAGACGGTGAGGATGCAGTCACAGCTCTGGAATCAGTTGCGCCGCAACGAGTTTTTACTCAAGTCAAGGAATTGGGTAGCCGCTCCGTCGTGTTTATGTTTCCCGGTCAGGGAGCGCAGTACATTAACATGGCTGGGGAACTCTATCAAAGTGAGGCGATCTTTCGGCAAGAGTGCGATCGCTGTTTCGATCTCCTCCAATCCCATTTGGATATCGATTTGCGTTCTTGCTTGTACCCAACAGCAGCAGACACAGAAGCAGTGCAGCAGTTGCAGCAAACTGCAATTACCCAACCAGCATTGTTTGTCATTGAGTATGCCTTGGCTAAATTGTGGATGTCGTGGGGAGTACAACCGCAAGCCGCGATCGGTCACAGTATTGGAGAATATGTAGCGGCGTGTCTGTCTGGAGTCTTTTCTCTCAAAGATGCTTTGTTGCTGGTGGCGACTCGCGGACAGTTGATGCAACAGCTTCCCAGGGGTGCAATGCTCTCCGTGAGTTTATCGGCGGATGAGGCGCGATCGCTCTTGAATGACAATCTTTCTTTAGCAGCAAGTAATGCTCCGTCTCTAAGCGTTGTATCGGGTTCGGTAGAGGCTGTGGAGCAACTGGAACGCCAACTGACACAACAAGGGATAGACTGTCGCCGCCTGCATACTTCCCATGCTTTTCATTCTCAAATGATGGAGGCGATCGCCGCACCTTTTCAGACTGCGGTGCAAAAAGTCAAGTTGTCTCCTCCCCAAATTCCTTTTATTTCTAACGTTACAGGTACTTGGATTACACCAGAAGCAGCGACAGATCCTAATTATTGGGTGCGACATCTGCGCTTTTCAGTGCAGTTTTCTGAGGGAATTGCCGAGTTGTTAAAAGACGAGCGGGCGATTTTTCTGGAAGTGGGACCCGGACGGACGTTAAACACTTTAGTGAAACAGCAAGCATCTAGCAGGGTTGGATTTACTTCGCTGCGCCATCCGAAAGAGCAACAATCGGACGTAGCATTTTTGCTGAATACGCTAGGACGGCTTTGGTTGATAGGAGTGCAAGTCGATTGGTCTGGTTTCTATGCTGGTGAGAAACGCGATCGCTTGCCGTTACCAACTTATCCCTTTGAGCGTCAGCGCTATTGGATCGATCCGCCAGAGCAATCGGTTGGTAGCACCCCAGTAAGTTTGGGTAAAAAGCCTGATATTACCGATTGGTTTTACATCCCTACATGGAAACGCTCGATCGCCTTGTCGCGTCAGTCGCAGCAGGTGCAAAACTCATGCACTCTTGTGTTTATTGACGAGTGCGGTTTGGGTGAGGCGTTGGTTCAGCGATTACGGCAACAAGGGCAAGTGGCGATCGCCGTGCGCGTCGGCCCTCAATTTGAGCTTTTGGAAGAGAATGTCTTCGCGCTCAACCCACAACAAGCGTCAGATTACGAGGCTTTGCTGCAAGCACTGCACGCACGACAACAGCTTCCAGATTCAATTATTCATTTGTGGACGCTTGCACCCCCTACCCAGATAGCGTTGGATGTTGAAATATTTGAGCGATCGCAAGTTAGGGGATTCTATAGTTTGCTGTTTCTCGCTCAAGCATTGGGGAAGCAAAATTTGGGCGATCGCTTGCAATTAACGGTTGTCTCTAACCATCTTCACGGCGTGACGGCAGAAGAAATTGTGTCTCCAGAGAAAGCGACTGTATTGGCAGCGGTGAAGGTAATTGGGCAAGAATATCCCCAGATTCGCTGTCGCAGTATTGATGTGATGATTTCTGATGCGGAGAAGCTAGTGGAGCGGTTGTTGGGGGAGTCGATCCCAAGTCAAGCAGAAGATTTGGTGTCACGCATTAGCCGAAGGCGAAGCGAAGCGTTAGACGCAAAGGCGCAAAGGGCGCTTAAGGTAGATGTGTCTGCTGATGTGGCGATCGCTTATCGAAAGGGGCAGCGTTGGGTACAAGCGTTTGAATCAGTTAAGTTACCAAAAACAAATACATCTGCACTCCTTAGAACGGGTGGAGTCTATCTGATTACTGGTGGACTTGGCAACATTGGATTAGTGTTGGCGGAGTATTTGGCTAAGAGTGTCAAGGCGAAGTTGATTCTGACGGGGCGAGCGGTTTTTCCGACGAAAGATGAGTGGGAAAAATGGCTGGCGACTCACGATGAAGATGATGAAATTAGTGGCAAAATTCGGAAAGTTCAACGGTTAGAAACATTGGGCGCACGGGTGATGGTAGCTGCTGCTGATGTGGCTGACATCCAACAAATGCAAGCTGTTATCGCTCAAGCTGAGTCGCAATTTGGTCAGCTTAATGGTGTGATTCACGCTGCTGGAGTTTTGGGAGAAAGAGCGTTTAGCACTATTGAAAAGATTGAAATAATCAATTGCAGGCAGCAGTTTCAATCGAAGGTTTATGGATTATTGGTATTAGAAAAGGTTTTACAGGAAAAACAACTAGATTTTTGCTTGTTGATGTCTTCTTTGTCCTCTGTTTTAGGAGGCTTGGGTTCTGTTGCTTATGCGGCTGCGAATCTGTTTATGGATGCTTTTATCCATCAGCAGAAGCAAAATAATTCGATTCCTTGGATTGGTGTAAACTGGGATATCTGGCAGTTTAAAAATAACAAAAATATTTTTACTAGTGCTAGTTTGGCTGAATTCGCGATCGCATCGGAAGAAGGAATAGATGCTTTGCAACGAATTTTATCCCAAGCTGAATTCGAGCAGGTAGTTGTTTCAACGGGAGATTTACAAAGCAGGATCGATCGCTCGATTCAAGTGAAACTACGCGAAACGGATATTCCCAAGCAAGACAGTTTATCCTCGGCATACTCTAGACCGAATTTACCGAATTGCTATGTCGCGCCGCGCGATCGCCTGGAACAAACAATTGCTAACCTCTGGCAACAACTTTTCGGGATCGAGCAAGTAGGAATTCACGATAACTTTTTCGATTTGGGTGGTGAATCGATTAATGGGATGACATTTATCAACCAGTTCCAAAAACAAATGGGGCAGATCGTGCATATTTCAGCAATTTTTGAAGCGCCAACTGTTGCCGAGTTTGCTACATACTTGCAGAAAAAATATCCTGAAGCGATCGCGAAAATGTTGGGATTCGAAACAGTTCTGGTAGGCGATCGCGAGGAGGGAGAACTATGAATATTGATGAGTTTTTATCCTATTGTCGCAGTTTAGATGTAAAAATCTGGCTCGATGGCGAACGATTGCGTTATAGCGCTCCATCAGGAACGCTGACACCGGAATTGTTAGCAGAAATGCGATCGCGCAAAGCAGAAATTCTGAAATGCTTGCATACAACTCAAATTCAGCCGATCTGTCCTGCTGCTCGAAATGGAGATTTACCCTTGTCTTTTGCTCAGCAAAGGATTTGGTTCCTAGAGCAAATGGGGGACAAGAGTGCGGTTTATAACTTAGCTGGGGCGCTGAAAATTGAAGGTACGCTCGACGTTGCAGCTTTAGAGCAAAGCTTGAGGGAAATTATTCAGCGTCACGAAATCTTGCGGACTAATTTTGCTATTGCGAACGGACAACCAACTCAAGTTATTTCACTTAGCTGGAATTTTACGCTCCCAGTTGTAGATTTGCGATCGCTCCCCGTAGCAGATCGGGAAGTTGAGATGCAGCGCTTGATAAGCGCAGAACAAGAGCGACCCTTCGATCTGACTCAAGGGGCGTTGTGGCGATGGAAGTTACTACAATTGGATCGGAATGAGTACTTTCTACTAGTTGTAATCCATCACATTATCGCGGATGCTTGGACGTTCGCTGTAATTTTCCGCGAGTTGCAAGCGCTTTACACAGCCTTTGCCAGCGGTAAACCCTCACCACTGCCCGATCTGCCAATCCAATATGCAGATTTCGCCGTTTGGCAACGCCAGCGATCGCCAAAAGAGGTGTTGGAAACTGAGCTGTCTTATTGGCAGCAGCAATTGGACGGTGCGCCAACCGTGTTGCAACTCCCTAGCCGTCCGCGTCCGCCAGTCCAGACCTACCGAGGGGCAACGCAAGTCTTTACGTTACCTTCGTCTCTGACCGCAGCGTTGAAGTCTGTCAGCCAACAGGCAGAAGCTACCCTATTTATGACGTTGCTAGCGGCTTTCAATATCTTATTACACCGCTATACGGGAGCGATCGATATCCTAGTCGGTTCGCCAATTGCTAACCGCGATCGGGCTGAGACTGAATCACTAGTTGGTTTTTTTGTCAATACATTAGTGTTGCGTACCGATCTATCTGGCAATCCCAGCTTTCGAGAGTTGTTAAAACGAGTGCGAGAAGTGGCTTTAGGAGCTTATACGCATCAAAACTTACCTTTTGAAAAGTTGGTGGAAACATTGCCGCTAGAGCGAGATTTGAGTTACTCGCCATTATTCCAGGTGATGTTTGTCTTTCAAAATGTGCCGATCGCAGATATAAAGTTGCCAGATTTAACCATGCATCCTGTAAGGATCGATAGTCCTACGGCACAGTTTGACTTGACTCTCGATTTGACAGAAACAAAATCGGGGTTAATTGGACGGCTGGAATATAACACGGATTTATTCGAGGCTGACGCGATCGCGCGGATGGTGGGACATTTTCAGACATTACTAGAAGGGATTGTTGCCGATCGCGATCGGTGTATTTCAGATTTACCTATATTAACTTCGTGGGAGTGGCAGCAACTTGTAGAGTGGAATCGCTCCTCAGCAGACGATTCAAAAGATATTTGCATTCACCAACTGTTTGCTGCTCAAGTGGAGCGCACCCCCGATGCTGTGGCGGTGGTGTTAGAAGACAAGCAGCTAACTTATCGTCAGATGGATCGACAAGCTAATCAACTGGCACGCTATTTAAAGAAACTAGGCGTGAAACCAGAAACCCTGGTGGGGATCTGCGTCGAGCGATCGCTAGAAATGGTTGTAGGACTTTTGGGCATTCTCAAAGCTGGTGGAGCTTATGTACCGCTAGATCCAGCCTATCCCCAAGAGCGCTTAGCTTGGATGATAGCCGATTCGGGTGTAACGGTGCTGTTAACTCAGAAAAAGTTATTGGAATATCTTCCCGAGCATCAAGCTCATACAATCTGTTTAGATGCAGATTGGCAAGCAATATCTCAGGAGAACGAGGACAATCCTGCTAATGAAGTTAAGCCAGAAAATTTGGCTTATGTCATTTATACTTCAGGTTCTACAGGCAAGCCTAAAGGAGTGGCGATTCAACATAAGTCTTTAGTTAGTTTTACAAAGTCTGCAATTGTTGAATATGAGATCGATCGGTGCGATCGCGTTTTGCAGTTTGCTTCTCTGAGTTTTGACGTAGCAGCAG
This sequence comes from Chroococcidiopsis sp. CCALA 051, assembly GCF_003015105.1. NCBI lineage: Bacteria > Bacillati > Cyanobacteriota > Cyanophyceae > Chroococcidiopsidales > Chroococcidiopsidaceae > Chroococcidiopsis > Chroococcidiopsis sp. CCALA 051. The sequence goes on from NZ_PYCI01000029.1 coordinate 6,825, forward strand.
AAGAAATTTATCCCTGCTTGAGCTGTGGCGGAACACTGGTGCTACGAACTGAGGAAATGTTGACCATAGCTACATTCGTGCAAAAGTGCTGGGATTGGGGACTGACAGTGTTAGATCTGCCAACAGCTTACTGGCATCAGTTAACGACTGAATTAGCAAACGCCAATTTGACATTACCCGATTCGTTGCGCTTGGTAATTTTTGGCGGAGAGCGGGCGCTACCGGAAAAGCTAAGTTCTTGGTACGGGTATGTAGGCGATCGCCCTCAACTCATAAATGCTTATGGTCCCACTGAAACGACTGTAGAAGCAACTATTTGTAAATTATCACACAGCCACGCGCGATCCCCCCTTGCCCCCCTTAACAAGGGGGGGGATCTTGCCCTCCGCAATCGGGAAGGTGGAAAGGATCTCGTTGCCCCCCTGAATCAGGAAGGTGGGAAGGATCTGATTGCCCCCCTGAATCAGGAAGGTGGGAAGGATCTGATTGCCCCCCTTCAAAAGGGGGGTTGGGGGGATCGCCTTCGAGAAATACCGATTGGGCGACCTATGCCTCACGTCCAGGTATACGTACTAGATCGATATCTTCAACCCGTCCCCATCGGTGTTCCTGGCGAACTCTATATCGGTGGTGCTGGCGTAGCGCGAGGCTATCTCAACCGTCCAGATTTGACCCAAGAACGATTTATTCCCAACCCTTGGGAAAAGTCAAAATTCAAAAGTCAAAAGTCAAAATTAATTCCGAATTCCGAATTCCGAATTCCGAATTCCAACTCCCGCCTTTACAAAACCGGGGACTTAGTTCGTTACCTACCAGATGGAAATATTGAGTTTCTGGGACGGATCGATCGCCAAGTCAAAATTCGCGGTTTTCGCGTTGAATTAGGAGAAATTGAAGCAATTTTGGCTCAACATCCAAAGGTGAGGGAAATAGCAGTCACTGTATGGGAAGACCATTTAGAAGATAAGCGTTTAGTAGCGTATATTGTTCCCAGCCAAGGACAAATCCTTACGACTAACGAACTGCAAAGTTTTCTCAAGGAAAAACTACCTAATTATCTGCTGCCGTCAGCTTTTGTGATGTTGGAAACGATGCCGCTGACTCCCAATGGTAAGCTAGACCGTCATGCGTTGCCTGCACCAACAAATCGCCCGGAGTTGGTAGAGGCTTATGTTGTACCTCAAACGGAAACTGAACGAGTTATCGCTGCTGTGTGGCAAGAAATGCTGCAACTAGAAAAAGTAGGGATTGATGACAATTTCTTTAACATAGGTGGGCATTCATTACTTTTGGTCAAGGTACAGGTGAAATTGAATCAAATCTTCGATCGAGAACTGTCTGTGATTGATATGTTTAAATATCCCACTATTAAAGCTTTAGCTAATTATTTAAATCGGCGATCGCGCGAAAAATTGAATTCTCAATTAGGTCAAAATCGCGCTGCAACTCGTAGCGATCGCGCCTCAGCACGGCAACAAAAAAGGCAATTCAGACAAATGCATCGAGCTACAAACGAACGGGGGAGGGATTGAAATGAGTAAGTATTCACTTGACTCCCTCAATCAGACAGATATCGCCATTATTGGTATGTCATGCCGTTTTCCAGGGGCAGATAATCCTGATGCATTTTGGCAGAATCTTCGAGATGGCGTAGAATCTATTTCCGTTTTTAGCGATCGCGAGTTATTGTCTTCAGGTGTAGACTCCGAATTGTTGAGTCATCCTAATTATGTTAAAGCTGGTGGCGTTCTACCGGATATCGAACTATTTGATGCGGCATTTTTCGACATTAGCGCCAGAGAAGCTGAGATTTTAGACCCACAACAGCGCCTGTTTCTAGAGAATGCCTGGACAGCGCTAGAAAGTGCGGGTTATGACGCTAAAACCTATAGTGGTTCGATTGGCGTTTATGCTGGTGTTGGCATGAATACTTATTTGCTCCACAACCTTTATGCCAACCTGAACTCCCCAGATTTAGCAGCGGCTTTTCAACTGGCGATCGCCAACGACAAAGATTTTCTGCCTACACGCATTTCTTACAAGCTCAACCTGAAAGGACCGAGCGTTAACGTACAAACCGCCTGTTCTACTTCTTTAGTTGCGGTTCACTTGGCTTGCCAAAGTTTACTAAACGGCGAGTGTGACATGGCTTTGGCTGGTGGCGTTTCTATTCGCATTCCGCAAAAGGTTGGGTATTTGTATCAAGAAGGGATGATTCTTTCTCCTGACGGACATTGCCGCGCTTTTGACGCTCAAGCTCAAGGTACTATTGGCAGTAGCGGACTGGGGATTGTCGTCCTGAAGCGATTAGAGGATGCTATTGCTGATGGTGACTGCATTCACGCCGCGATTAAAGGCTCGGCAATTAATAACGATGGGGCTGTCAAAGTTGGTTATACAGCTCCTAGCGTCGATGGACAAGCATCTGCGATCGCAGAAGCTCAGGCGATCGCTGGGGTTGCACCAGATACAGTTACTTATATAGCAGCCCACGGCACGGGAACACCTCTAGGCGATCCGATTGAAATTGCAGCCCTAACACAAGCTTTTGCTACGAGTACCCAACAAAAATTTTGCGCGATCGGCTCGGTAAAAACGAATTTCGGACATTTGGATGCTGCTGCGGGTGTGGCGAGTTTGATCGAGACGGTTTTAGCACTGAAACACAAACAGATCCCGCCTAGTCTACACTTTGAACAACCCAATCCAGAAATTGACTTCACCAATAGTCCTTTCTACGTCAACACTCAGCTACAAGAATGGAAAACCAACGGCATTCCGCGCCGCGCTGGAGTCAGTTCTTTTGGCATTGGTGGCACGAATGCCCACGTCGTTGTGGAAGAAGCACCTGGAGAAAGTCAAAAGTCAAAAGTTAAAAGTCAAAATTGCCAGGATACAGGTGAACGTCCATGTCACTTGCTGTGTTTGTCGGCGAAAACTGCAAATGCTTTGGAGAAGGCGAGCGCGAATTTAGCTCATCACTTAGGGCAACATCCAGAGGTGAATCTAGCGGATGTGGCTTATACTCTGGCGATTGGTCGTCAGGCGTTCGACCATCGCCGCACAGTCGTAGTCCGAGACGGCAAGGATGCAGTTACAGCTTTAGAATCAGCCGCGCCAGCACCAGTGGTTCGCCTGGATGGTTCTCAACAGCCTGCGGTAGCGTTCCTGTTTCCCGGACAGGGGACGCAATACGTGAATATGGGACGGGAAGTCTACGAAACCGAACCGAGATTTCGCCAGCAGGTGGATGAGTGCTGCGAGATGCTACAACCCCTACTGGGGCTAGATTTACGCTCGATTCTCTACCCCCACGACTCACAAACCGCAACGGCAACCGCACAACTGCAACAAACCGCACTGACTCAACCCGCGATTTTTGTGGTCGAATATGCCCTGGCGCAATTGTGGATGTCATGGGGCGTGCGTCCAGTGGCAGCACTCGGTCACAGCATCGGGGAATATGTCGCCGCTACGATTGCCGGGGTGTTTTCTCTAGAAGAAGCACTATCGCTGGTGGCAGCTAGAGGACAGTTGATGCAGCAGTTACCAGCAGGGAAAATGCTTGCCGTGCCACTGGGTGAAGCACAAGTCCTACCCCTACTGGACGAGCAGTTATCGCTAGCAGCCGTCAATGCTCCGAATACTTGTGTCGTTTCTGGCACTAAAGAAGCAATCGAGAACTTGCAGCAACGCTTATCCGCCCAAGGGATAGAGTCTCGTCTGTTGCATACTTCCCATGCGTTCCACTCGCCGATGATGGCAGCGGTACTTGTACCTTTTGGGCAACGAGTCGAACAAGTGCGTCTCCAAGTGCCGCAAATCCCGTTTTTGTCTAACGTCACGGGAACGTGGATAACTACTGAGGCAGCAACCGATCCCAGTTATTGGGTGAAGCATCTGCGTCACACGGTGCGGTTTGCGCATGGATTGCAGCAGTTGATGCAGCCACCCGGACACATTCTGCTGGAGGTGGGAGCGGGAACCAGCTTGAGTACGTTGGCGCGACGGCAGGCTCAAGCATCAAAGCCAGTGGTGTTGTCGTCACTGCGCCATCCCCAACAACAGCAATCGGATGTAGCGCTGTTGTTAGAGAGTTTGGGGCAGTTGTGGCTTCATGGGGTTAAGGTAGATTGGCAGGGATTTTATCGCCCTCAGCGGCGTTCTCGCTTGCCCTTGCCGACTTATCCTTTTGAGCGCCAGCGTTTTTGGGTTGAACCCGATCCTGATAATAATCGCGATCGCCAACTATCGATTCGCAATAGGACTCAAACATCCTCCCCAAATATAGAATTACAAAACTCTTCTGTTGTTGAATCTTTGGATGATTCTACAGATGCATTAGATAATTTCACAGGTGTAGAAGATAAACAAAATTTCTCTGAATTAGCGATAGAAGAAATCCTCGATCGCCAGCTCGATCTGATGTCTCAACAGCTAGATTTTGTGCATAACATAAAATCCGGTTAACATAGCCTCTCTACTTGCAGAACTAGCTCGCCATCAATCTAGCGAATTTTACACTTTTGACTTTTGTACGGGCGAGTTTATCGGAAATATTTGTTGGAGACACAGAGACTTCGTAAACCCGCCCCTACAATTTTTGACTTTTAACTTTTGACTTTTGACTTTTGACTTACTAATGCTTAATTCTTCAGATAATTCACGGTTTGATAAAGTCGTTTCAGCGCTCAAGGATATTTTGAGCGGTTGGCTGGGAATAGAATCTCAGGCGATAGATATTCATAGCAATTTTCTTGAATTGGGTTTGGAATCTCTGTTATTAACTCAATTTAGTCGTTCTGTTCGAGATCGTTTTGGAATTGAGATTCCTTTTCGCTTATTGATGGGAGAGTTGTCAACGCTTGAAGCATTGGCTACATACATAGCTCAACAGATGCCATTCGAGGAAGAAAAATCAGCACCTTCTCCGCTTCCCGAAACGATGCCTGTAGAAGCGATGCCTGTAGAAGCAATATCTACACCAGTGCGAGAAATGGCTGCTGCACAAAGTTCTAACAACTCTCAGGCGATCGCCAAGCTGATTGCACGACAGCTAGAGGTTATGTCCAAACAGCTAGAAGTACTACGCTCTACGTCATCTGAGGTAAAGCGCGATCGCTCTTTATCTGCTATGAATCAGGCTCAGCAGGCGATCGCGCCAACAATTGAACGCAAACCAGTTATGAGTTCCCAACAGGGGGATACGGGTTTAAGCCCTCACCAGCAACGGCATTTAGACGCATTAATTGCGCGAGTTGTCAAGCGAACCCAAGAATCGAAAAAACTGACGCAAGCTGCTCGTCCTTACTTAGCTAATCCTAGATCGATTACAGGGTTTCGTCTCCCCATCAAAGAGATGTTGTACCCAATTCACGTCCAGCGTGCTGCTGGAGCGAGAATTTGGGATGTTGATGGCAACGAATACATCGATCTGTCAATGGGGTTTGGTCCGTTGCTATTCGGTCATTCACCACCTTTTGTCGTGGAGGCGATTCAAGCACAGATCCAGCAAGGGATGCAAAATGGTCCGCAGTCACGTCTTACGGGTCAGGTGACTCAGTTATTTTGCCAGTTGACGGGTCAAGAAAGAGTAACTTTTTGTAACGACGGTACAGAGGCGGTGATGGCAGCAATTCGGATCGCCCGTACCGCGACAGGACGCTCCAAAATTGCGGTGTTTGCGGGTTCGTATCACGGCAACTTAGATGAGGTTTTGGTCACGGGAGTACCAACAGCAAACGGTTTGCGTACCGTGCCAATTGCTCCAGGCATTCCGCAGCACATGACGGACAAGGTGATGGTACTCGAATATGGCAGTCCTGAATCTCTCCAGCTGTTGAAAACCCACGCTCAGGACTTGGCAGCTGTGCTAGTCGAACCCGTACAAAGCCGCAGACCCGATTTTCAACCTCAAGAATATCTTTACGAATTAAGGCAGTTGACTCAAGAAACAGGAACCGTACTCATTTTTGATGAGGTGATTACTGGCTTCCGAATGCATCCTGGTGGTATTCAAGCATTATGGGGAATTCAAGCAGACCTGTCCACATATGGAAAGGCGCTTGGCTCTGGTTTGCCAGTTGGAGTAGTTGCTGGCAAAGCGGCATTGATGGATGTCTTGGATGGCGGCTTTTGGAATTATGGAGATGCGTCTTATCCGCAAGTGGAAACGACTTATTTCGCCGGAACCTTTTTCAAAAATCCTTTGGTCGTGGCTGGTGTTTGGGCAGTCCTTAACCATATCAAGCAAAGTGGAGCGCAACTACAAGCAGAATTAGCAGCAAAAACCGCAAAGTTAGCGGCAACGCTTAATGCTTTCTTCGAGCAAAAGCAATTACCAATTCAAGTTGCCCATTTCGGTTCGCTGTTTCGGTTTATTTATCCGCCTAACCTCACTTGGATGAATTTGTTTTTCTATCACCTATTAGAAAAAGGGATTTACATCTGGGAAGGACGCACTTGTTTTTTATCGACTGCTCACACCGATGTAGATATCGAGCAAGCGATCGCCGCCGTGAAGGAAAGTATAGTAGAAATGCAAGCAGGAGGCTTTTTACCCTGCGATCGCCAGATCGTGCCTGTTTCTCGCCACGAGCATTTACCGCTATCGTTTGCCCAGCAAAGATTGTGGTTCCTCGATCGCCTCGATCCAAACAACTTTGGTTACAACGAGCCAATCGCCCTCCGCATTGCCGGAGAACTGAATGTCGCAGCACTGGAACAGAGTTTCAATGAAATTATTCGCCGACACGAAGTTTTGCGTACTACCTTTACTACAGTTGAAGGGCAACCAGTCCAGGTCATTGCCCCTCACCTCCACTTGACGATCCCAGTTGTGGATTTGCGGCATTTGCCAAGTGCCGAACGAGAAACAACTGCCCTTCACCTGGCAACCGAGCAAGCCCAGCAGCCTTTTGACTTGACGCAAAACCCGCTACTACGATGCACGCTGCTACAGCTAGATGAGACAGAATACGTATTGCTCTGCACGATGCATCACATTGTCACCGATGCTTGGTCAACGGGTATATTTTTTAGCGAACTGGCAGCTTTGTATGCAGCCTTCATTGCTAGTAAACCTTCACCATTACCAGAACTACCGATACAATATGCCGACTTCGCTGTTTGGCAGCGCCAGCAATTGCAAGGGGAGGTACTAGAAACTCAGTTATCTTACTGGCGACAGCAGCTAAGTGGTAATTTACCCGTGTTGCAGCTACCTACAGATAGACCGCGATCGCAGTTCCAGACTTTTCGCGGTGCTAACCAATCTTTTGAGCTGCCAGCCAACCTGCATCAAGCACTACGAAATTTAAGCCACCAAGCAAATTGCACGTTATTCATCACCCTACTAGCAGCCTTTGTGACGCTGCTGCATCGCTACACACAGCAAGATGACATCGTTGTCGGTACGGATGTCGCGAACCGCAACCAACCGGAAACAGAAGAGTTAATTGGGTTTTTTGTCAACCTCCTTGCCTTGCGTATCAATCTGTCGGGTAATCCTGGTTTTCAAGAACTGCTGGGGCGCGTGCGCGAGGTAGCTTTAGGGGCTTATGCCCACCAAGACTTACCCTTTGAACGGCTAGTAGATGCATTGCGATGTCGCGATCGCAGCCGTCCGCCTCTCTGTCAGGTATTGCTAGTGATGGATAACGTGCCGACAATGCCAGCCTTGGAGTTACCAGGACTAACTCTGAGTCCGATAGACATTGACAACGGCACGGCTAAATTCGATCTAGTGCTATTTGTGGAGGAAAAAGAACGGGGAATCGTCGGGAAATGGCAGTACAACACCGATCTTTTCGATGCTGCGACAATAAATCGGATGTCAAAGCATTTTGAAACGCTACTTCAGAGCATTGTGGCACAGCCGGAAGCTCGGATCGATAGTTTAGAAATGCAGACTCAAGCTGAAATCGCCCGACAAGCTGAGAAAAAGAGCCAGCAGAAAGCAGCCAAGCGGCAAAAGTTTGTGGCAGTTCAACCGAAAGTCGTGGATTTGTCACAAAATAGCGCGATCGCCACCGATTTGTTACAACCTGGGGCAACATTACCTTTAGTCATTACTCCAACCGTGGATGATTTCGATCGCATTGATTGGGCAAAGAGCGATCGGCAATTTATCGAAACCAAGTTATTGCATCACGGTGCGATCCTCTTCCGTAATTTCAAGATTGCCTCTGCCTCTGAATTTGAAAGTTTTGCTGAAGCCATCTGTCCGGGGTTATTCGGCGAGTATGGCGATTTACCGCGTGAAGGCGTTTCCGGTAAAGTTTACGGCTCCACCCCCTATCCATCCGAGCAAGCAATCTTGTTTCACAATGAAAGTTCTCACCTACACTGTTATCCCCAAAAAATCTGGTTTTTCTGTATGCAGCCAGCCGCGCAAGGGGGAGAAACACCAATTGTTGATTCCAGAAAAGTTTATCAGCTGCTCGATCCAAAACTGCGCCAAAAATTTGCTCAAAAACAGTTAATGTACGTTCGCAACTTCACTGACAACTTGGATGTAAGTTGGCAAGATTTCTTTCACACAAACGATCGCGCAGCAGTAGAAGCATACTGCCGTAAAGCAGGAATGAGCGTGGAGTGGAAGCCCGATGGTAGTTTGAGAACTTGCCAAGTACGTCCGGCAGTCATCAACCATCCCCAGACGGGTGAGACGGTGTTTTTCAACCAAATCCAATTGCATCATCCATCTTACTTACAAGCGGATGTGAGGGAATCGTTAATGTCTGTATTTGGAGCGGAAAATCTCCCCCGTCAGCTTTATTATGGCGATCGCTCTCCAATTGAAGCATCGGTCATAGAAGAAGTTTTAGCAGTTTACAAAGCGGCTGAAATTAGTTTTCCTTGGCAACAAGGAGACGTATTGATGCTAGATAACATTTTGGCTGCTCACGGACGCAATCCCTATATAGGTTCGCGCAAAATTGTGGTGGCAATGGGAGAAATGATTCATCGCGCCGATATCGAAAATAAGGAGACAGCTTATGCACACTGAAACTACACTCGGCTTTGAGCTTTCTCCCCAGCAAAAACGCCTGTGGTTATTGCAGCAAAATAGTCCTGCTTACATAACTGGGTGTGCTATTTCCATAGAAGGGGCGCTTCAGCCAGAAGTTTTAAAAGCCGCTTTAGAGCAAATTGTCCATCGACATGAAATTTTCCGCACGATTTTTAGGCGGCTACCTGGTCGGAAGTTGCCAGTTATGACTGTGGTAGATCTGAACCGAGATGCACAAGCGATCGCAATTGATAGCAGTTTTCAATTGGATGCAATACGCGTCTGTAGGGGCGCACAGCTGTGCGCCCCTACAAATGTCATCCACACAATCGAGAATTGCTATGAAACATTATTTCAAGAAGCATGTAACCATAGTTTTGATTTCGAGTCAGGTTCGCTGTTGCAGTTATCTTTACTGAAATTGTCGCCAAATCTCCATGTTTTGCACGTCTGCTTACCTTCCCTGTGTGCCGATTCTCGGACGATCGCAAATTTAGTCGCTGAGATCGGCAATTCCTATTCCACTTGTCTAAAAGGTCGGGAATTGGGGGCAGAAGTCGTACAATACTGCCAATTCTCGACATGGCAAAATCAATTACTTGCAGATGCAGATGCAGAGGAAGCTAATGCATATTGGCGCGAACGAGTTGCTTCCCTAGAATTAAAACTCCCTTTTGAAAATAAGCCTTTAAAACCAGCAACATTTCAACCTGAGTGTTTTGAATTGGCGATCGCTCCCACTCTCGCAACTCAAATTGAAGACTTAGCGCGTAAATTCGATACTACCATCGCGATCGTCTTGCTAGCGTGTTGGCAAACACTTTTATGGCGGCTGACTCAACAGGACATTGCGATCGGAGTGGCTAGCGATCGCCGAGAATATGAAGAACTCGATCGAGTCATGGGGTTACTTGCTACCTGGCTACCAACCAAAATCAATTTAGTCCCAGATTTACGCTTTCAAGAAGTTGTAGCATTAGCCGCAAAAACTCTCAGTCAAGCCGAGGAATGGCAAGATTATTTTACGCCAAAATCGATAGAAAACAACAATACTCTAGCGTTCTCAATTGGTTTTGAATTCGAGCAATTGCCGGAGAAATTTTCTACTGCTGGCGTAACATTTTCGCTTGACAAGCAGTATAGTTGCATCGAGCAGTTTAAAGTTAAACTGACCTGTACTCAACGCGACAATTCTCTGAGTACGGCATTTTATTATGATATTAATTACTTTTTAGCAGATACCATCCAACGCTTAGCTGCCCAGTTTCAAACTTTATTAACCCATGCAATCGAAAATCCAGAAATCGCGATCGCTCAGTTAGAAATCCTCAGCCAGAGCGATCGCCAACAATTACTGCTATTAAATCAAACACAGATAGATTACCCGCTTGACAAATGTATCCACCAATTATTTGAAACTCAGGTAGAGCGATCGCCTGACAAAATAGCTGTTGTCTTTGAAGATCGGCAATTGACTTATGCTCAATTAAATGCTGAGGCTAATCAACTCGCTCGTTACTTGCAGCAGTTAGGAGTCAAACCAGAGGTGCTGGTGGGACTTTACCTAGAGCGATCGCTCTTAACGTTGGTAGGACTTTTAGGCATTCTCAAAGCTGGTGGCGCATATCTACCGCTAGATCCAGCATTGCCAGCAGAGAATTTGGCTTTCCGCTTGCAAGATGCGCAAGCACCAATCGTTTTGACCCAACAGCACCTAGTCGAGACATTACCACCCCACTCAGCACGGGCAATTTGTCTGGATGCAGATTGGGATGAAATTGGGCGCTATAGCGATGAGAATCCCACAAGTGAAGTAACCATTGAGAATCTCGTCTACGTGCTATACACCTCTGGCTCGACTGGCAAACCCAAGGGTGTCGCGATCGAGCATCGGCAACTCCTGAATTATTTTTATGCGATCGCCCCCCAACTCAACTTACCCACTGATGCTAGCTTTGCCACCGTGTCTACCTTTGCCGCTGACTTAGGTAATACCTGCATATTTCCTGCTCTGTGTCAAGGGGGTTTTCTGCATATCATCTCTCAACAACGGGCATCCGACCCCGTAGCCTTAGCAGACTACTGCGATCGCCACGCAGTCGACTGTCTCAAAATTGTCCCCTCACACTTAGCGGCACTTTTAGCATCGCCTTCCCCAGCCAAAATTCTGCCGCGTCAATGCCTGGTGTTAGGTGGTGAGGCTGCAAGTTGGAATCTCGTCGAGCAAATCCAGCAGTACGCACCAACCTGCCGGATTATCAATCACTACGGACCCACAGAAACAACTGTTGGCGTGCTGACCTATCCCTTAGAAACAAGGCAACAAGAGACAAGGCAACACGATTCTGCAACAGTTCCGCTAGGTCGTCCCTTGGCGAATATGCAAGTCTACGTCTTAGATCGGCAATTGCAGCCAGTCCCGATCGGCGTACCAGGGGAATTATATATTGCTGGTGCTGGCGTAGCGCGGGGCTACCTCAACCGTCCAGATTTGACCCAAGAACGATTTATTCCCAACATCTGGGAAAAGTCAAAATTAATTCCGAATTCCGAATTCCGAATTCCGAATTCCGATTCCCGCCTCTACAAAACTGGCGATCTAGTGCGCTACCTACCAGATGGCAACCTGGAATTTCTAGGACGGCTGGACGATCAGGTCAAGGTGCGTGGCTTCCGCATCGAGTTGGGAGAAGTTGAGGCAGCACTGAGACAACACCCGCAGGTCAGGGAAGTTGTTGTCATCGTTCGAGAAGATAACCTAGACGATCGCCGTTTGGTTGCTTACGTCGTTCCCAGTCAAAGCACTGCGATCGCTAACGATTTGCGTTTGTTCTTGAAGGATAAACTACCCGAGTACATGATGCCATCTGCTTTTGTGCTGTTGAAGCAACTACCTTTGACTCCTAATGGTAAGGTGGATCGGCAAGCGCTACCTGCACCGGACACGTCCAGACCCGATTTAGCAGATACTTTTGTTGCACCTCGGACTCCTGTAGAAAAATCTCTAGTGGAAATTTGGGCGGAAGTTTTGCGGCTAGAGCGAATCGGGATTAACGACAATTTCTTTGACCTCGGCGGACACTCTTTGCTTGTAACTCAAGTTGTGTCTCGCGTGCGTGACGCTTTCGAGATCGAGTTACCCCTACGCGACTTTTTCGCTGCACCGACCGTAGCCGATCTCGCCGTGAAAATTGCCCAAAAACTAGCCCAAGAGACTGACGGCGAACTGCTCGCCCAAACGTTAGCAGAACTAGAGCAGCTTTCGGAAGCAGAAATTCAAACATTACTTGCCAGCGAAACAGAGTCGAACGATTGGGAAGGAAGCAGAAAATGAGTGACGCGATCGCCAATATTGCTAATCTATCTCCAGAGCAACGCGATTTACTACTGCAACGGCTGAGGCAGAAACGCGGCAATGTCTCGTCTGTCAAAATTCAGCCCCAAAGTCGCGACACCAATACTTTTCCCTTGTCCTTTGCTCAACAGCGGTTGTGGTTCCTCGATCGCCTCGAGCCAGGTAATCCCTTATACAACCAAGCCGTTGCTCTGCGAATCGTAGGAGCGCTGAATTTACCAGTATTAGAACAAAGCTTTAACGAAATCGTGCGCCGTCACGAAGTTTTACGCACGACTTTCCATCAGGTAGATGGGCAACCAGTCCAGGTCATTGCTCCTAGTTTAGTCTTGAAACTGCCAGTCATCGACTTAGAAAAACTCCCTGCCGCAGAACGGGAGGTTGAAGTGCAACGTCTTGCAACAGCAGAGGCAAAGCGATCGTTTAACCTAGCAGAAGCTCCACTATTACGATTTACCATCCTGCGGCTGAACCAGTCCGAGCATATACTGCTATCTACAATCCATCACATTATCTCTGATGGTTGGTCTAACGGCATACTGATCCGCGAACTCACCGCTCTCTACACAGCTTTTGCTAGCGGCAAACCCTCACCCTTACCAGAATTATCCATTCAATATGCAGACTTTGCTGTTTGGCAGCGGCAATGGTTACAAGGGGAAGTTCTAGCAACCCAACTCGCTTACTGGCAACAGCAACTAGAGGGCAGCGCCCCGATTTTGGAATTGCCTACAGACCGTCCTCGACCTGCAATTCAGACTTTTAAAGGAGCAGTGCAATCTTTTACCTTGCCTCTAGCTTTAACTGAGGCATTGAAAGATTTGAGCAGGCAGGAAGATGTCACCCTGTACGTGACATTGTTAGCGGCATTCAAAACCCTGCTTTACCGTCACACGGGACAGGAAGATCTGCTCGTCGGTTCGCCCATTGCCAACCGCAATCGGAGCGAAATTGAAGGAGCGATCGGATTCTTTGCGAATACCTTGGTCATGCGTACCAATATGGCAGGTACTCCCAGTTTTCGAGAGCTGTTGAGCCGAGTGCGTCAAGTTGCTCTAGGAGCATATGCCCATCAAGACCTACCCTTCGAGCAGTTGGTAGAGCAATTGCAACCAGAGCGTTCCTTAAGCCATACGCCTCTATTCCAAGTGATGTTTGCGCTCAACGTGCCGATGTCAGCTTTGGAACTACCAGGTTTGACCCTAGACCTGTTGGAAACGGATAGTACTACTGCTAGGTTCGATTTGACTTTGTGGATGACCCAAACCGATCGCGGGTTGACGGGCAGTCTAGAATACAATACCGATCTGTTCGATCGCAGCACGATCGCCAGGATGCTTGGGCATTTCCAAACCTTGCTAGCAGGCGTTACTGAAAATCCCGATCGCAGCCTCGGAGATTTGCCACTCTTAACACCAGCAGAGCGACAACAAATCCTGGTGGAATGGAACAATACCAACTGGAATATAATCGACAATCGAGCAAATCCCGATTCTCCTGTACGGGCGCACAGCCGTGCGCCCGTACCGACTTGCCTGCATCATTTATTTGAAATGCAAGTCGAGCAAACGCCCGATGCCATTGCTGTAGTCTTTGAAAACGAGCATCTCACCTACCGCGAGTTAAACCAGCGGGCAAATGCACTCGCTCACTACCTACAGCAACTCGGAGTCAAACCAGAGGTACTGGTGGGGATTTGCATGGAGCGATCGCTAGAAATGGTAGTCGGACTCTTGGGAATTCTCAAAGCTGGAGGGGCTTACGTACCTCTTGACCCAGAATATCCCCCAGAACGATTAGCTTTTATGCTGCAAGATGCCCAAGTCGCAGTGCTGTTGACTCAAGAAAAGCAGATCGCTGGACTACCCGATCGTCAAACGCACGTTATTTGTTTGGATACTGAGTGGGAAAAAATTTCTAGAGAGCAAAAAACGAATCCAGTTAGCGATCTCCGGTCGGAAAACCTAGCATATGTCATTTATACTTCTGGTTCTACGGGAAAACCAAAAGGGGCAATGAATACCCATCGGGGCATTTGCAATCGCCTGCTGTGGATGCAACAGGCATATCAACTGACAAGTCAAGATCGGGTACTGCAAAAAACTCCGTTTAGCTTTGATGTTTCCGTTTGGGAATTTTTCTGGACTTTGTTAACTGGCGCACGTCTAATTATCGCCAAGCCTGGGGGACATCGCGATCGCGATTACTTAGTTAACATCATCGCCCAAGAGCAGATTACCACCGTGCATTTTGTCCCCTCCATGTTGCAAGTGTTTCTCGATCGCGATTTAGATCGATGCGATCGCTTGCGGAGAGTCTTCTGTAGCGGTGAAGCCCTCAGCCTTGGACTGCAAGAAAAATTCTTTCAACATCTAGATTGTGAATTGCATAATTTGTACGGTCCCACAGAAGCGGCGATCGACGTGACATTCTGGCAGTGCCAAAAAAATAGCCATTTAAGAACTGTACCTATCGGTCGTCCCATTGCCAACACGCAGATTTACATCCTCGATCCCCGTTTACAACCAGTACCCATCGGCATTCCTGGCGAACTCTATATCGGTGGCACTGGCGTAGCCCGAGGCTACCTCAACCGCCCAGATTTGACGCAAGAGCGATTTATTCCCAATCCTTGGGAAAATTCAAAATTCAAAATTCAAAATTCATTCCGAATTCCGAATTCCGAATTCCGAATTCCGAATTCCAACTCTCGCCTTTACAAAACTGGCGATTTGGCTCGTTACTTACCTGATGGAAATATTGAGTTTCTCGGGCGGATCGACCATCAAGTCAAGATTAGGGGTTTTCGGATCGAATTAGGAGAAGTTGAGGCAGTTCTCAGCCAACACCCAGAGGTAAAAGACACTGTGGTTGTGGCGCGGGAGGACGAACCAGGCGATCGCCGTTTGGTTGCTTATGTCGTGTTGCACTCGCAGCAGGCGATCGCACCTCAACTGCGCGGCTTTTTAGAAAAGAAACTGCCCCAGTACGCGATTCCCAACCACTTTGTCATTTTAGAAGCACTACCGCTCTTGCCCAATGGTAAGGTAAACAGGCAAATCCTACCCGCACCCGATCCGGCTAGCGCTGAGTTAAAGCCTGATACTACTGCTCGTACCCCCGTTCAACAGCTCCTAGTTGCTATTTGGGGTGATGTCTTGAAGTTAGAACGAGTGGGTATTCACGACAACTTCTTTCAGTTAGGCGGACATTCCCTGCTAGCAACTCAAGTTATGGCACGGGTGCGTTCTGCTTTTGAGATCGAGTTACCCTTGCGTTATTTGTTTGAGTCGCCAACGATCGCTAAATTTTCCGAGCGCGTGGAAACAGCAATGAAGCTCGGACGAGGACGGGAAGCACCACCAATCGAGCCTGTTTCGCAGCAGGGATATTTACCCCTGTCCTTCGGGCAACAACGACTATGGCTCCTCAGCCAATTGGAACCCAACAACCCGTTTTACAATTTGCCCGCAGCCGTACGCCTGACAGGTAGGCTCGATGTCGCAGCGCTGGAACAAAGTTTAAATCGAATCGTACAGCGTCACGCCGCCTTGCGGACTAAATTTGTCACAGTTGACGGACAAGGATTTCAAGTTATCGATCCAGTTTTAAATTTATCTCTGCCAGTCGTAGATTTGCGATCGCATCCCACACGGGAAGCCCAAGTGCAAAAACTAGCTCGCCAGGAAGCAAACCGTCCCTTCGACTTGGCTCAAGATGCATTACTGAGAGTGATGCTACTGCAAGTAGGCGATACAGAACACGTATTACTACTAACAATGCATCACATTGTTTCCGATGCTTGGTCTATGGGCATACTCGTTCGAGAACTGGCGGCGCTCTATCAAACTTTTACCACTGGGGAATCCTCGCCCCTCCCCGACTTAACAATCCAATATACAGACTTTGCCATTTGGCAGCGCCAATGGTTACAGGGAGAAGTGCTGGAAACTCAGTTGAATTACTGGAAGCAGCAACTTAGCGGCGCTCCTCCCTTGACACAACTACCTCTAGATAAACCGCGATCGCCAGTCCGCACTTATAGGGGTGCAAAACAATCTTTTCTCCTATCCAAAACCTTAGCCGCAGAAATTCAAAATCTCTGTCAGCGCGAAGGAGTCACCTTATTCATGACTCTGCTAGCAGCATTCAAGACATTGCTGTATTCCTACACGGGACAGGAAGATATTTCAGTTGGATCGCCGATCGCCAACCGCACCCAGCCAGAAGTTGAAAAGCTAATTGGATTTTTCATTAACACTTTGGTACTGCGTACCGATTTGTCCGGCGATCCGAGTTTCCGAGAGTTGCTGGGTCGAGTGCGTCAGCGTACCTTAGAAGCCTATACTTACCAAGACGTGCCTTTCGAGAAACTGCTGGAAGAATTGCAGCCCGATCGCCACTCAAGTTACAATCCGCTATTTCAAGTGTGGTTCGTCCTCCAAAATGCCCCCATGCCAACCCCAGAGTTATCGGGACTGCATTTGACTCCATTAGAGATTGACAATCAGACGACTAAGTATGACTTGCGGCTGGAATTGGAAGAAAGTCTAGCAGGTTTACACGGTTCATTTGGCTACCGAGTCGATTTATTCGAGCCAAATAGTATTACCCAAATGGCAGAGCGTTTAGAAATACTTTTGCACCAGATTGTCACTCAACCCGATTTGAAGTTAAGCGCGATCGCCCAAATCTTAGCTAACCGCGATCGCGAACGACAGATCGTCAAAGCTAAGGAACTAGAAAAAGCGAGTTTGCAAAAATTCAAAAAGCATCAACGCCATCCAATACGTGGCACGCAGTAAGTAGTCACCCTAATCATGAAAGATATTCCCAAGCCCAGCCTAAAAAACTTAAGCAACCTGCGGCGAAAAGCGATTAACCTCTCCCAAGTAGGAGCGATCGCAATCGATAATTTACTGCCAAATCGCCCTCTACCTTTGCTCATTCAACCGACTAACGAGCGACTAGATTTGTGTGCTTGGGCAAAACACAATCGTGAGGCGATCGCCACATATTTACTGAAGCATGGAGGTATACTTTTTCGCAATTTTCAGTTAAATGGAGCAGCCGATTTCGAGCAGTTTATTCAAGTGACTTCTGGAGAATTATTACCCTACACTTATCGTTCTACACCGCGCAGTCATGTTAGCGGCAACATCTATACTTCAACTGAATATCCTGCTAGTCAATCAATCCCACTGCACAATGAAATGTCATACTCCCGTCATTGGTGCATGAAAATTTATTTTTATTGCTTTGAGAACGCTCAACAGGGAGGAGAAACCCCAATTGCTGATAGTCGCCGAGTTTTTGCTCGAATCGATCCAAGAATTAGAGAAAAGTTTCAGCAAAAACAAGTCATGTACGTACGAAATTATCGTAAAGAATTCGATCTTTCTTGGGAAGATGTATTTCAAACTTCAAATAAATCCGAAGTAGAAAATTACTGTCACGCGGCAGGTATTGAGGTAGAATGGTTGGACAAAGATCGGCTCAGAACCAAGCAAGTTTGTCAGGCGATCGCCACGCATCCAAAAACAGGCGAAATCGTTTGGTTTAATCAAGCACATTTATTTCATGTATCAAACTTAAATCCATCTGTTCGAGTCGGTCTTTTAGCTGGGTTTAAAGAAGAAGAATTACCGCGCAACGCCTATTATGGCGACGGTTCCCCAATTGAAGATTCTGTATTAGAAGAAATCAGAACAATCTATCAACAAGAAGCAATTATTTTTCCCTGGCAGACAGGAGATGTATTGTTATTAGACAATATGTTGTCATGTCACGGACGAATGCCATTTGTTGGTTCTCGCAAAGTTTTAGTTGGGATGTCCGAACCATTTAAGTAGTAGTATTTAACAACAGAGGCATGAAAATGCAACCAGAAATCATTGAGGGTTATCGACTTTCCCCGCAGCAAAAGCATCTATGGCTGTTACAGCAAAGCGATCGCCAAACTTATCGCACTCAGTTTGCTCTCTTAATCGAGGGAAATTTAGATATAAAAACTTTAGAGATAGCTTTACAAAAAGTCGTTGCCCGACATGAGATTTTACGAACAAATTTTTGTTTTTTACCTGGAATGACAATTCCACTTCAGGTTATCAGCGATCGCAGTACGGTATCTATTCAATACGAAATTTGTAAAGATGCCAATATTCAAAAAGTTTTTATTGAACGACTCAAAACGCCTTTGGATCTAACACAAAGCTCGCTTTTAGATATATCTTTAATCAACTTATCTTCACAACAAAATATATTACTCATTAGCCTTCCATCTCTATGTGCAGATCGTGCAAATATTGATAATTTTGTGCGCGAACTTAGCCATTTGTATACAGCTTGTTTGGATGATAAGGAATTATCTGATGAACTCACGCAATATGCAGATATCTCTGAATGGCAAAACGAGCTACTTGAGGCAGAGGACACCAAATCAGGAATAGAATATTGGTGCAAGCAAGACTTATCTAATGCTTTGAACCTAAAATTACCTATTGAAAGTAAATCAAAACAAAAAAAACAATTTCAGCCTCATTGCCTTAGTTATAAAATCGATTCGAGTTTATTAGGTCAGCTTGAAGCAATCGCACAAAAATACGATTGTTCGATTTCTGATTTCTTATTGACTTGTTGGTTCGTTATCTTATGGCGTTTTACTAGGCAAGATAAGATTACGCTCGGTCGAGCTTTTGACGGTCGTAAATACGAAGAATTAGAACGATCGCTAGGATTACTAGAAAAGTATTTACCACTATCGTGTCATTTAAACGACCGCGTTCAATTTCAGGAAATCTTAAAAAAAGTCGAACAAGCGACAGTAGAAATCGAGCAATGGCAAGAATATTTTAGCTGGGAAAATGTAAAGCTAGAACAAAACAATCCAAGCTTGACATTTTTTCCAGTTTGTTTTGATTTTTGGCAACAGCCGCAGAAATATTACGCTGATGAAATTTCATTTGCTGTCATTCAGCAATACGTCTGTTGCGATCGCTTCAATCTTAAACTATCTTGCCTGCTTCAAGATGCCTCTTTGACCGCAGAATTTCATTACGATTCAACTTTATTTGACATAGCGGCGATCGAACGCTTGGCAAGCCATTTTCAAACATTATTGGCGAGTGCTATTAATTGTCCAGAAGCAGAAATTGGTCAGCTAGAAATCTTGAATCAAAGCGATCGCAACACATTATTAGTTGAATTTAACCAAACCCAAACCGACTATTCACAAGAGCGATGCATTCACCAACTTTTCGAGGCACAGGCAACGCAAACACCAGATAATATTGCTGTTGTCTTTGAAGATCGACAACTCACCTACGCCGAACTCAACAGGCAAGCTAACCAACTCGCGCATCGCCTCCAGAGATTGGGAGTAACCTCGGAGGTACTAGTAGGACTATTTGTCGAGCGATCGCTAGAATTCATCGTAGGACTTTTAGGCATCCTCAAAGCTGGTGGCGCATACCTGCCTCTAGATCCTGGCTTGCCGCAAGATGGCGTAGCCTTCCGGTTGCAAGACGCTCAAGTCAAGGTGCTGTTAACTCAACAACATCTCGTTGAATCGCTGTCTCATAGTGGTTTTCAATTGGATGCAATACACGTCTGTAGGGGCGCACAGCTGTGCGCCCCTACAAATGTCATCCATACAATCGAGAATTGCTATCAATCCACAGCGCAAATAATCTATTTGGACACCGATTGGCAAGACATTGCGACTGAAAGCGATAAAAATCTTACCAGTGAGGTAAAACCTGAGAATTTAGTCTACGTGCTATTTACTTCTGGCTCGACAGGCAAACCCAAGGGAGTTGCGGTTGAGCATCGGCAACTCCTCAACTATATAAACGCGATCGCCCAAAGACTAGACCTTTCTACCTGTAATAGCTTTGCTGCTGTTTCCACCTTCGCCGCCGACTTGGGCAACACGACAATCTTCCCTTGTTTGTGTAGTGGTGGCTGTCTCCACGTAATTTCCTCCGAACGTGCTGCCAACCCAGAGGCACTAGCAGACTATTTCCATCGCCATCCCATTGATTGCCTCAAGATCGTTCCTTCTCACCTAAGCGCCTTACTCACAGCTTCTCGCCCAGAACGCATCTTACCGCGACAGCGACTCATTTTGGGTGGCGAAACTTGTAGCTGGCAACTCATTGAGCAGATTCAGCAATTATCAACGTGCCAAATCAAAATATTTAACCACTATGGTCCAACAGAAGCGACTGTAGGTGCAACCACCTTTGCGATCGCCGCAGAACAAACCAAACAAGTTTCTCAGACTGTGCCTCTGGGTCGTCCGCTTGCCAATACGCAGATCTATCTACTCGATCCGAATCTACAACTAGTACCCATCGGCGTACCTGGCGAACTCTACATCGGTGGCGCTGGCGTAGCGCGAGGCTACCTCAACCGCCCAGATTTGACGCAAGAACGATTTATTCCCAATCCTTTTTGGGAGAGTCGGGAGTCAGAAAGCAGGGAGCAGGGAGCGCTGCGGTGCAGGGAGCAGGGAAGCAATTCAGAATTCAAAATTCAAAATTCAAAATTAATTCCGAATTCCGAATTCCGAATTCCGAATTCCGACTCCCGACTCTACAAAACTGGCGATTTGGCTCGCTACCTACCTGATGGAAATATTGAGTTTCTAGGACGGATCGATCGCCAGGTCAAAATTCATGGTTTCCGAATTGAGCTAGGGGAGATTGAGGCGGCGCTGAGACAACATCCTGCAATACGGGAGACTGTAGTTGTAGCGCGAGAAGATCGACCGGACATCAAGCATTTGGTTGCCTATATCGTACCGAAAAAACAATCGGTTCCCACAACTAGCGAACTACGGGAATTTTTACAGCAGCAACTGCCCGAGTACATGGTTCCGTCAGCTTTCGTCAAACTGAAAGCAATGCCGCTTTTACCCAATGGGAAGGTGGATCTTCAAGCACTGCCAGCAGCAGAGGCGATCGCACCAGAAACAGACACGTTTGCCGCACCGCGCACCACTGTTGAGAAAATGCTGGCTGAGATTTGGCAGCAGATTCTCGGATTGGAGCAGGTAGGAATCTACAATAACTTTTTTGAGTTGGGCGGAGATTCTATCTTGAATATGCAGGTGGTTGCCAAAGCTAACCAAGCGGGATTGCAACTGACCCCGAAACAACTGTTTGAAAATCAAACAATTGCCGAATTAGCAGCAGCAGTTGGCAAACACCGAGTTATTTCAGCCGAACAGGGAATCGTGACGGGTCGAGTTCCCCTAACTCCGATTCAACAGCGATTTTTTGCGCAAAATCTACCTGACTCGCACCACTGGAATCAATCCGTTTTGCTGGAAGTGCGGCAGATCGACCCAGCACTCTTAAAGCAAGCAGTACAGAAATTGCTGGAGTATCACGACGCTCTCCGGTTGCGCTTCGTTCGCCAAGAGTCCGTTTGGCAGCAGTTTAACGCTGACTTTAACGGAATAGTGCCGTTTACCCAAATCGATTTATCGGCATTGTCACCCGCAGAGCAAAGGGAAGCGATCGCCTCTGCTGCTAACGAAATCCAAACTAGCCTAGATCTATCATCGGGTTCCCTAATCCGGGTAGCTTTTTTCGATCTGGGTGCTAGTCAGCCTAGCCGCTTGCTAATAGTCATTCACCATTTAGCCGTTGATGGCGTGTCGTGGCGCATATTACTCTCAGACCTCCAGACTATTTACCAACAACTCAGCCGAGGTGAGACAATCCAACTACCACCCAAAACCACTGCATTTAAACATTGGGCAGAGCGATTGACAGATTACGCGCGATCGCCAGCATTGCAGCGAGAACTAGAATACTGGCTCGCAGTATCTCGTCAACAGACAACTCGCCTACCGATCGATTTTCCTGATGGCGAGAACACGGTAGCTCAGGCTCGCACTGTCGCGATCGCCTTGAGTCGGGAGGAAACCCAAGCTTTATTGCAGGAAGTACCAGCAGCCGCTCAAACCCAAATTGGTGACGTTTTGCTGGCAGCACTAGCGCCAGCTTTGAAACAGTGGACGGGCGCAAACTCACACCTCATCGATTTGGAGGGACACGGCAGGGAAGCAATTTTTGACGATGTAGACTTATCGCGCACCGTAGGCTGGTTTACTACCATCTTTCCAGTATTGCTGGACTTAGGGGCAGAGAAAGATCTAGGGGATACTTTAAAAACAGTTAAACAACAACTGCGAGCTATTCCCAATCGCGGAATTGGTTATGGCGTGCTGCGCTACCTCAGTGGCTCACAACTAGGATCTCAAGCGGAGATCCAATTTAACTATCTGGGACAGTCCGATCGAGTCTTCCAATCGTCTCTGTTTGCCCCAGCTTACGAGTCTTGCGGTGCGGGACGCAGCCCCCGAGGAAGCAGAGCCTATTTACTAGATATTAACGGCATTGTTGCTGAAGGTCAGTTGCAACTGGATTGGACTTACAGCGAAGCAATTCATCGTCGAGCCACAATTGAAAATTTGGCAAATAGTTTTTTGGGAATATTGCGCCAACTTATCGCCTATTGTCAGTCCCTTAAAGCTGTAGGATACAAACCTGCTAACTTACCGGACGTAGTACCTGCTGCTAGTAAAATAACTGCTGCCGTTTTAAACGCTGAGGCTGAACTCGATGCTGCAATTCGTCCTGAAACATCTTTTCAGCCTACAGTTAAACCAACTCGGATCTTTTTAACTGGAGCAACAGGATTTCTAGGAGCTTTTTTACTTCACGAGTTGCTACAGCAGACCGATACTGAGATTTATTGCTTAGTACGTGCTGCCAATCTTGAATCAGGCAAACAGAAGATTCAAAACAATTTGGCATCCTATTTGCTTTGGCATGAGTCTTTGAGCGATCGCATCATCCCAGTTGTCGGAGATCTATCGCAACCACTTTTAGGTCTTACTGACGAGCAGTTTCAATTGCTGGCAAGTGCGATCGATGTCATTTATCACAATGGCGCGGCGATTAATTTGGTTTATCCCTACTCTGCCCTTAAAGCAACTAATGTGCTGGGAACTCAGGAAGTTTTGCGACTGGCAAGTCAAACCAAAGTCAAGCCAGTACACTACATTTCAACTCTCAGCGTGTTGTCCGCCAACGATCGCGCTGAAACTAGAAACATGCGAGAACTGTACGAGTGCGATCGCCATCATATACCGTCTTTTGGCTACGCTCAAACGAAATGGGTAGCAGAAAAGTTAGTTGCAACTGCCCAGCACCGAGGTATTCCTGCTTGCATTTACCGCTTAGGACGGATTTCGGGAGATAGCAAAACGGGTGTTTGTAATACTAACGATCGCCTGTACAGAACGATCAAAGGTATTATCCAACTTGGATACGCGCCCGCTCTCGATACAACCGTAGACATGACTCCTGTAGATTATCTCAGCAAAGCGATCGTTCATTTATCGCAGCAGGAAAAATCTGGCGATCGCGTATTTCACCTCTGTCATCCCCATCCCTGGCGCTGGTTCGAGCTAACTAACTGGATGCGATCGTTTGGCTATCCACTTCAACCAATTGATTACAAACAGTTTCAAGCAGAGCTACTTAACGAAAAAATGTCCCCGGACAATCCACTGTATCCACTCATACCTTTTTTTAGCGATCGCGACGAAACAGAATCTTCTAGCTCAACTCCAGCATCCGATCGAAACACATCGGAGGAACTTGCAGATATCCCGATTGCGTGTCCGCCCATAGATACCCAGTTACTCAATAATTACTTTTCATACCTGATTCAAAGCGGTTTTCTCGATGCTCCTCATAGCAATTCTCAACTGCGTGCGTGACATCTGTAGGGGCGCACAGCTGTGCGCCCCTACAGATCTTTTACCCAATTGGAAACCGCGATCGCGTTAATGTAGGGTGCATTGCAATACTTCTCGGTTAGAGTGCATAGTCCTTGAAGATCCCCCCAACCCCCTTTTTAAGGGGGCTATGATTCCCCCCTTTTTAAGGGGGGCTAGGGGGGATCGCATCAAAACCTGTGATGTATTGGGGTGCGTTACACCAACGCACCCTACCTAAGAAATGTCTTTTCAAAGCTTTTCTACTTGAAAAACTTCATCAAAATCATGAAAACAACAGCCCTAGCAAACCAGTCCCGCCAGCAAAAGTATTTAGAGCAATTCATCATGCGTTACACCGAGCGCACAAAAACATCAAAACAACTGGCGCAGACCTATCGCCCCTATTTGGCTGACGAGCGAGGAACGGAAGATTTCAGTTTTCCCTTTAAAGAAATGACCTATCCCATCGCCAGCAAACGTGCTGCGGGTTCCAGAATGTGGGATGTCGATGGCAATGAATATATAGATCTCGTCATGGGGTTGGGAGTCAATCTTTTTGGCTACAATCCTCCGTTTATTCAAGCAGCACTAGCAGAGCAGCTAGAGCAAGGCATACAACTCGGTTCGCAACTAGAGTTTGTTGGTGAGGTTGCAGAGCTATTTTGCGAACTAACGCGGATGGAACGAGTCGCCTTTAGTAATACAGGCACAGAAGCAATAATGACTGCAATTCGTCTAGCACGATCGGTCACAGGTCGCAACAAAGTTGCAATATTTTCCCATTCCTATCACGGACATAGCGATCAAACACTGGTTCAAGCAGAAACGGTAGATGAGAATCTGCATTCAGTGCCAATTTATCCAGGTATACCACCCAGCGCTGCCGAGGATGTTTTGGTTTTAGATTTTATGCATCCGCGATCGCTCGATGCGATCGCGGCTCGTCACCAAGAATTAGCAGCTGTGTTAGTGAGTCCGATCCAAAGACAAAGACCAGATCGAGATCCGCGCATGTTTCTCCACCAACTAAGGCAATTAACCGCAGAATTGGGAATAGCGTTAATCTTTGATGAAGTCGTAACTGGCTTTCGCCTGCATCCAGGTGGCGCTCAAGCGTTTTTTGACGTGGCAGCAGATTTAGCCGTATATGGAAAAATCGTTGGTGGCGGGATGCCAATCGGAGCCGTTGCTGGTAAGGCTGTCTATATGGATCGGATCGATGGTGGGATGTGGAATTATGGAGATGCTTCCTATCCTCAAGCGAATCAGACATTATTTGCAGGGACTTTTCGCAAACATCCACTGGCGATCGCGGCTGCACGAGCTGTCCTTCAATATCTCAAGTTGCAAGGATCGACTCTGCAAGAGCAATTAGCTCAGCGCACGTCACAATTTATTGCTGAATTGAATGCTTACTTTGCCACAAAAGCAGTACCGCTCCGCATGGCAAATTTCAGCTCGATTATCGGTCCCGCGACTTCGGGAATTTCTGCATCGTTTGAGAGCCTGATGTTGTTGAATTATAACTTAATCGATAGAGGGGTTCTGCTTTTACCTGGAGGAGGAGGGTACTTATCCGCAACCCATACTGATGAAGATATAGTTCGCATTGTGCAGGTTTTTAAGGATAGTGTAGAGGAACTTCAAAATGTAGGTCTGTTGCTTCAGTAGAGTTTTAGGTTGTGTTGTCTCTCTAATGAGTTGCAAACACCAGTAGAATCCTCAGTACTGAAGGTAATACCAAGTGCAGGGAGTGGCATACCGATGGGTCATGCCCTAGACAAGTGTGGGACTGATAGACTGAACAAAGTAAATCGATCTTGAGCAGTGCAATGAATTGTCCCCTGTGCGGTCATGAAAAATCACATAAGCATGGCTTGACGAGTCAAGGGAGCCAACGCCACTTCTGTCCCAAATGTCAGCAAACCTTCACTGATACCTTTGATACACTCTACTATCGGCGGCAAGTGAGTGAAGGAAGATGTGTAAATTGTGCTGCAATCCCATGAGTCTCGGCAGCAGTTTACGAGGGATTAGTCGGATCGGTAGTTTAGCTTACGACACAGTAGTCAGCATTGTTCGTTCCTCGGCTCAAAAAGCGCAGCTCGTACACAATGCCGAAGTACAAGATGTTAATACAGATGCTATTGCTGCGGATGAGTTGTGGTCATTTGTAGAAAAAACAAAAATACTGCTTACCCCAAGAGCTAGAAGCTGGAGATTGCACCGATAGCTGTGAGTTTGGCACAGTTGAGTGGACTGATTCTTACAGGTCGTGTAGGTAAGCATACTGACGAACTAGCGATTGAGCTGGTAGTTAGTACTGAGGGCAAGACCGATTGCAAGGAATGGCATACGGATGGTTGGGATGGATATGAGCGAGTGCTGCCTGATGAGATAGACCATTATATTAGTAAAGTGTTGACCCAACGCTTGGAACGCACTAATGGGATTATTCGCTACTCAAACAGGGCGTTGGCATAGGCGACAGAACAAATTTAGCAAAGCGTGGGAGCAGGCAAAAGTTACTCTCAGGCTTGTAGTTAGCTACTTCAACTGGATTTGGCGACACTCCTGTTTAGGAACTACTGCGGCACAGCGAGCAGAGTTAACCAATCGTGCTTGGACTTGGAATGACATCGCTAGCTATCCCACACTTGTGTAGGGCATGACCCAGAATACAACGACAAAAACTACCGACTGTCGCTGTTTTACGATTTGGCGAAAACATCAGTCATCCGCATGGCTTGGGCACTGGCGCAAGAGTTGAAACCCCATCAATCTACGGCTGTGGCATTGACTCCAGGCTGGTTGCGATCGGAAATCATGTTGGATCTTTTTGGCGTGAGCGAAGCTAACTGGCAGGATGCAACAGCAAAAGAACCCCACTTCGTTATCTCGGAAACCCCGCGCTATATCGGTCGTGCCGTTGCGAGTCTTGCCCAAGATCCGGACTTGGCTCGCTGGAACGGTCAATCGCTATCGAGCGGTCAACTAGCGCAGATCTATGGCTTTACAGACCTAGATGGCTCGCAGCCTGATGCTTGGCGCTACATTCGTGAGGTGGCAGACGCTAGTAAACCTGCTGATGCAACTGGCTATCGGTAGCGTCTAACTGCGCTTTCGATTTTCTAAGCTTTGCAGGTACTCTGCGTATTCAACCTGAAATTCCAGGGCATTTTTGAAATCGGTAGAACGCTCTGACAGTGTTGCGACAACAGCTTCCTTGCTGGTTTCTGTTAAAGCGATCGCCTGGGGTTGACGGGGAAGGCGAAACTGGGTGTGGTCGTGAAAGATCATCGTAACGATCGTTCCTAGTGCCTTTTCTTCCTGTGATGCGATCGCACTCCACATCCATCGCTGTCGATCGCTTTGGTCTGCGCCCCATTCCCTTGAACTATTGAAATCGCCAGGGAGCCAAGGCGAGGGATACAACCCAGCCTGTTTCAGATGTTGATGAATCGGTCGAAATAGCTTGTAGCAATACACGCCATATGCCATGTCATCAACTTTGTTGAATGCATCTAATAATTTATCTCGATTCTGATGCAGCAGAGTTTGCCAGTTTTCATCGATCTGATTTTCGATGTAGCGACCAATTGCGTGAATATCGCTATTCTTGTGAATTGAAAGAACGAACTGTGATGAATTCATCGGGCGTTATCTCCCCAATTGCAGCAGCTTGCATTATGGCGCACGATCGATACAGATTTCAGGTAACATTGATTTAAAAATGAACGGTGTGCTTTATTATTCCGATTATCGCAACTACATTGCACGCCGCATTCAATAGTTATTGTTTGTTCTCTAGGAATTGCAGTATTGTAACTGTATCTGAATAAAACATCTGCGATTCAACGATCTTGCCACCGTGCATTTTATAGACGCTGACAACTGGCAAATCCAACTTTCTGCCGCTACTTGTCTCTAGCCCTCTCAGCCGCCAAAGGACGGTGACATAATCTCCTGAGTCTAGAAAAACCGCATCCATTTTTCTCTCTGCTGCTGGTTGGAGATCGTCCCAAGTTCTTGCTGCGCCTTCGACGTGTTGTTTCGCGCCTTCGATGCCATAATGTACGCCACCGTAGGGCAGTGACTCGGCATCGCGGATGATAATCTCAGGAGCGTAAGCTGCGAGAACTCCAGCAACATCGCGGTCTTCGACAGCTTGAAAGAGACGACGAGTATTTTCTACGTTTTCCCGTGACATAAATTCTTCTCCTTTTCCATGTCCTACCAATGAGCTGCAAGGGTTTGAAGAGTAGCTTGAGCCGTTGAAATAGATTGCTCTCGATCGCCTAAGACCAGGTTACTCGCATTGACAAACTGGACATCCTTTGCATCTTCAGGATGAAACATTTTCCAAGCCGTGATGAATTCTTGAGATAGAATTCGCGATACTGAACTTTGACTGCTGTAACTCGCGTCAATGTGAAGAATGCGTCTCATAAGCGAACCTTGAAATCTTGTGACAAATTCAGTATGTGGCAATTCCTGAATGCTTTTCTTCAAGGTTCTTGCGATTGTTTTCAACGTTCTTGCGATTTCGGCAAAGTTGCGTCGCGTGCTAGTCGCTGCGAAAAAACTTTGGGCGTTACTCCTACACAACGTTTGAAATGATAGGTAAAATGTCCTTGGCTAGCAAAACCAACAGTTTGAGCAATTGCAGCAAGTGATAGATCGCTCATGACTATCAATTCTTTAGCCCGTTCAATCCGGCAACGAATTAAATATTGATGAGGTGAAGTGTTTGTTGACTCCTTGAACAAATGAGCAAAATGATATGGACTTAATTGCACAATCTTTGCTAATTCAGCTAAGCTAATGTTTTCATCCAGATTTGCATTAATAAATTCAATAATTTGTTTCCATTGTTGTTGAGTAAATCTACCTATAATAGGTTTTAATTGACTTGAGTTAGTTGAATATCGAGATAAAAGATGAACGACAAGTGCATGAGCAATCGAATCAGCATAAAGATTACTATTTTTGCCGTCAATTTCTAAAGATGTTTTAAGTGCAAAACCAATCTGCCCAACTAACGGGTCAAACAGTGTAGCCAGATGTGGAATAAGTTCGAGGCGATCGCTGCCAAACACGTCATAACCAACAGTAGCTAGAAATGACGGTGATAAAAACAAATTGAAAAACTCAGCATCTCGATCCCAGTGGAACTGTTGGCTGAGGTAGGCTGGGTAAATTGCTAAATCTCCCGATACTGAGTCAACTGTCTTCTTTTTTCCATCGACTACTTGCTCAAGTCGAACAGGTTTGCCGACATTCAGACAAATGGTATGCCAAGGCGACACGTATTCTGGAATTTCACGAGGTGGTTGTCGAAAATGAGCAAACTGAATGTTTTTCCAGTTAGCACCGTCACTAGCTAGAATCGGCGGATAAGGGAAGACCAAATGTGAATTGTTTTTGTCAAAATTGCTCACAATTAGTTTTGTTTCAATTGCCTAAATTGTAAATCATAGAAGCTCTATTAGCATGAATGGATAGCCTTTTCGTTGAGCCGCTTTAGTTTTTCTGGATTCCTCATCGTGTAGATAGATTGGATGTAGCCATCCACGATATCAAACGTCATCACGCTGTGAATGCGATCGTCAACGAGCGTAACTATGCCCCGCTGTCCGTTAATATCAACGATGCGAGTCACTGCCCCAGAAAGCCACTTGCTCCGAATTGCCAGCAGGAAACGAGCTACTTTCATTGCACCCTGCAACGGTTTGAGAGCAGCAGCAACTTTTCCACCACCGTCCGACCAGAAGGTAACATCCTTGGCTAGAAGTGCCAACAACTCTGACAAATTGCCTTCGTTGGATGCTTCTAAGAATTTGGTTGTAATTTGCTCTTGCTGCTGATGGGAAACCGGAAAGCGGGAACGTGCGATCGCAATGTGCTGGCGCGATCGCCGCAGAATTTGACGACAGTTCGCTGGAGTTTTGCCCACTATCTGAGCGATTTCATCGTAGTCATAATCAAAAACTTCGCGCAGCAGAAATACGGCTCGTTCGAGCGGCGATAATCGCTCTAAAACGACAAGAAACGCCATCGAAAGTGAATCCGCCAACTCTACATAAGTGCCTGGATCGTTGGTTTGTTGCGTCGCGATCGGTTCCGGTAGCCAGGGTCCTACATATTGTTCTCGTTGCACGCGGGCAGAACGCAGATGATCAATGCAGAAGCGCGTGATAATAGCCGATAAATATGTTTTGGCGGATTTTACTGTTGCTTGAGTCGTTTGCTGCCAGCGCAGAAAAGTTTCTTGTACCATATCTTCGGCATCCGTAACCGTTCCTAACATGCGCTCTTGCGATCGCGAACAGTAAAGAACGATGTTGGTTAAAGGTTTCAAGATGGCTCATAAAACCTGCTCTTTCTGCTGAAGTGTTTTCCAAGCCCATACACCAACTCCACATCCGAGTCCTTCAACGAAGACCAGAAGAATCGCTGTGATATCAAAGAGAATACCCCAACCTGTAAGCGGAATTTGGAAGATCTGGTCGGGACTAACTGCAATCAAATGGTAATAAACACCAAACAACAATGCTCCAGTCATTGAACCCAGCAAGAGCCAGCTACCAGCTTTTTGAAAGGGTGTCCAAAGTAAGATCGTGGCGACGATTGGAGCTAGCACAACGATCGAGCTAACAAACAAGCTTTGGAACCAGGAAAGAGAAACGGGAATTTTCTCGTGGGCTAAACTATGTAGTGCTACTATGACTGCGTGGAACACGACAACGATAGTTCCATAACGAGTGATGGATTGCATCTTTCATTCTCCTCTGAAAGTGTATTGATAGCGATTGCTATCGCTAGATTCAACATCCAGAAGCAGAGATCGGTCATTCGCCAAGGACAAATGACCGACGAGCGCGATTGCTTACACTGGCAATGTTTCAGGAGTAGATGTTTTATCCGGCAACGGCTGTGGCTCGTAACTGCCTGGAACCACGCGAGTTGTAATGGCAATCCGATTCTAGCTATTGATGGTGACGATCGCCATCAATAAATTGGCAATTTCATCATCAGAAAAATAACGGCTGACTTCATCGTAAATTTCATCTGAAACTGAATCAGTTGCAATTAGGGTGACTGCTTCTGTAAAAGCAAGCACTGCCCGTTCTTGAGGGGTAAAAAAGGGAGTTTCCCGCCACGCATTAAGGGCATAGATTCGCTATTCCGTTTCGCCGTTAAGTCTAGCATCTTTGGTGCGCATATCAATGCAAAAGGCACAACCATTGATTTGTGATGCTCGAATTTTCATCAGTTCCAACAATGTCGGATTGATGCCACTGCCTCTGACATACCGTTCCAGTTGCAGCATCGCTTTGTACGCTGCCGATTCAACTCCAAGTTCCATTCTGGACTGCATTTGTGAATCTCCTATTTTTTCAGGCATTCACCTATTAGACGAATCAGTGCAGCTAGTTGTGACAGGTGAAACAAAGAAATGCAAACCAATAATTCGTTGCTCTACACTAGCGTTCAGCCTCGTAAAAAGCCTCGCTGCAACTGTCCGGCTGTAAGTTTCGGTCTACGCACGCAAAGACACGAGCACCCACGACGCGAAAGGTTTCATCAGATTTATTCGCCGTGTAAGTATAGGACACGCTTTTGTCTTTCCCGCAGGCTCTCGGGGATTCCTTCGCTATGTCTCCTATGCGACTGCGGTCTATTTCAATCCTGGCATAGGCGCAGTTTCCGTCTCTTTTATTGTCTTTTATAGTCAAACTCCAGGTACTCACGTCGTTCCTCACGGAGATATTCCCTCCGACGCAACTAGCATTAGCCAAGCGGCAAGATAGTGGGTAGTTGGTTGCGCTTGCTGGCATCAGGAACATAGATGCCAGCGTGACGAGTGCAGCAGAGACGCGAAAGTTACTTAAAAGCACGGTCGATTTTCCTTTTTTTATGAGTCACGATTGTTTCCTGTGCGTCGATCGGCTACTTTTCGTACATTCGATCGCGATCGCCCGATCCAAGTTCCTAACCATCGACTTGTCCGAGCATCGCAGTGATGTATCGATATTCTTGCGTGAAACCACCAAATCCATAGGCATCATCTCGTACCTCCTGAATGTAGATGTAACTTTCGGAGTGAAGCTCTCCTAGTAAGTCGCTCATTTTGGCGAAGACTGCCGCAATGTATGTGAAAAATTACTATTGGTGGGAAAACTGTCGCAGTTGGATCGCAGTGACTGCCACAACGATTGAGATTCCGCCCGCGATTTGCAGCAGTGTCAAGGTTTGTCCGAACCACAACCAAGCTAGAATCGCCGCCACACAGGGCTCTAAAGTGGCAACAATCGCGGCTCGCTCGGCACGAACCCTTTGAATGCTCCAAAAGAACAGTAGGTAGGGTAACAGATTTCCCACAATTCCGACCAGCAGCACTTTTGGGAAGCGATCGCCAGTTAGTAGATCTAGCGGCAATCCCTGTGTGAATTGGTACGCTAGCCAAAATAGACTGGCAACCGCATAGATTCTCAGCAAGATGCTTATGGATTCCCCCGTACCTGCCAGTTGCTCGCTCAAGATGATGTAGGTAGCAAAGAATACCGCAGTGGTTAGACCAATTCCAATCCCGAACCAATTGACTTGTCCCTGGCTGCTTTCCAGAATTTTTGAAACCAGGACAACACCTAGAATCGACAGGATCAGAGCAAGCAGAACAAATCGGGATGGGGTACGACGAGTAGCAACCGCTGTCCACAAAACTACTAAAATCGGAGACGTAAACAGGAGGACGATCGCCACTGCTACAGGTAACTGTTGAATGGCAACGTAGTCTGCGGCAACCAGAAACACCAGCACCAACCCTAAAGCAAACTGCTTCAGATTCATCGGTTTGATTTGTCCGCGTCCCCAGAAACTATAAAGAATTGCCAAGCCAAAGGTCGCGATCGTCGCACTGACTCCAGCCAGTTCCAACGGGTGAATGCCAGTCGTAAACAAATCGAAGGCGACGTTAGCGGCAACTGCCCAGCACAGAACCGTCAGGAGGATGGCAACAAGTCCAAGCGAATTGGGAGAAAGGCTTATTGATTTAGCAGGAGGAATGTCTAACATCGTCGTCTCCAAAATGGGGAGTGGGAGAGTAGGGGAGTAGGCTGTCACCTAAACGATGAAGAACTTCAGGTGATGCAGCAAGTGTTAGAACGAATGCTGGCTGGAGTCTGTAACTGAGAACGAAAGTTAATGACAATGTTGTTGAGCGATCCAATGCTGCATTGTTTCACCTTCCTACTAGTTGGGCAACTTGAGTACGTGCAGCCACGATCGAATCTGCCAACTTTTGTCCCCCATATTCATCGTTTTCTACATGAATAAAGGTGATATCCGTGATGCCCATAAACCCAAAGACGGTGACAAGGTAGGGGTCGTGATAATTCATCTTCTCGTAGCGTCCGCCAGGTTGAAAGCCAGAATCGCCGCGTGCTTCGATAATAAACATTTTCTTACCTAGTACTAGAGGCTTGTAAACGTTGCCAGCATCATTAGGTTCAAAGTCAAACGTTCGTCCAACTCGGACAATCTGGTCGATATAAGCCTTGAATCCACTAGGAACGCTCCAGTTGTACATAGGCACGCCGATGACGTAAATATCTGCCGCCAAGAATTCGTCTAGTAGCCGATCGCTCAGGCGAATCGCTTCACGCAGTTCGGGGGTATGTTGTTCCGGTGGTGAGAAGGCAGCTGCAATCCAGGATTCATCGACATGCGGAATCGGATTGCGTCCGATATCGCGGTAGGTAATGGTGTCGGTAGGATGAACTTGTTTCCATTGTTCGACAAACTCTCTAGTCATGAGGCGAGAATGGGATCTTTCACCTCGTGGACTCGCATCAATGTGCAATAAATGTGCCATCGTTGTAAATCTCCTAAAACAACTTGGTTAATTCCGAGAACCAGGAATGGCAAAGCCACCGTCAACTGAAATGGTTTCTCCGGTGATGTAAGTGGCTGCATCGGAGCAAAGCCAGACGACCGCTTCTGCAACTTCCTCAGAACTGCCTAATCGCTTCAGTGGAATATGATGGGTGAATGCTTGAACAACCGCATCGTTTGGATCGTCGGGATTGCCAAAGCGACGAAACATTTCCGTGTCGATGATGCCAGGGTTGACGTTGTTGATTCGGATGCCATGCTGGGCGCATTCCAATGCCGCTGCCCGTACCATGCCGTCTAAGCCGCCTTTGCTGGCAGAGTAAATCGTGGTACCCAGCAGCCCGCCTTTTGCCAACCAGGAAGAGGTATTGACGATAGCTCCCCCAGTTCCCTGTGCGATCATTTGCTCTATCTCGTACTTCAGGCAGAGCCAAACTGCTTTTAAGTTGGTGGTAATGGTTCGATCCCAATTTGCTTCAGTTAACTGCGTCATGGGTGCAAACACGCCTTCGGTTCCGGCATTGTTGAAGGCATAATCTAGCTGACCGTAAAGCGCGATTGTTTTCTGGATCAGTGCCTCAATTTCTGCGGGCTGAGATACATCTGTTTGCACAAAGCTGGCTTCTTTGCCTAACTGTCGGATTTGCTCGACTGTCCGATTGCCTGCGGTTTCTCGCCGTGCCGCTACGACTACTTTTGCTCCCTGTTTGGCGAATTGCAGGGCAGCGGCTCGACCTATGCCAGAACTTCCCCCAGTTACGAGGGCAACTTTATCGCGTGGAAAATTCATGATGTTTTCTCCCTTCAAATTGTCGAAATAGCACGCTTGCCTAGACTGACACCCTTACGAGCGAACTTATGTTGAGTGAAGATAGTGAAGTTTTGGTGATTTCACCCGCTTCAGAAGTCACTCATTCATTAGTAAGCCTCAGTTATTTGTAGTTCGATAGCATTCTTCTAGGGCTTGAAGTCTTTCTCTAGTAGCTCCACCAGTCGGTCTAGCTAACGGAATATCTTCACAAGCACTCGATTCTGAGCTAGTCTCTGCGTTATTGATGCTAGGGCGAGTCACCGCATCGTCAATTACTAGAGTAGCCTGCGATTCTTCAAGGGCAGGATTACTCAACGGGCGATCGGGGTTAGTGTTTGCATTGTCAGGTGTTGTAGTCGTAGGAACTGTCTGCGTTTGAGACAGTAATAGTGTTGTTCTGGGACTGGCTCCAGTAACACCGCTATTCGCAAAAAACACGGCGAGTATGAAACTGCCTGTCAAAATTTGTTTCAGCATTTTGTTTACCTGTCCTATGGTTGTTTACTTGCTAGAAAATCAAGAGTGTCAAGCCACTCCGAGTTGAAGTACGGCAATTTTATCGGGAACCGAAATGTAGGCGACCGTAGCCGAGAAACTGACCGGAACTCTTCTCTCCGGCTGGAAACGCCGTCACGCCGAATAGATAAATCCCTCCATTGGGATTGCTCTTTGCTCTGAGGGCAACTGTGACTGTGTTGCCAGGTGGTACAGGTGGATCGAAGGCGATCGTTGCTTCTCCAGGCTTATTGGGTTGTTCGCCGCCAATGCTAGCTAAAGGAATCTCTGAACCTCTGGCAAATCTGTCACCGAGAGAAGCACGACTGCGACGGGGATCGAACAAAACTGTATCGGAGTTCTGGCGCTGAGAGATGGTGACTGCCCCTAAAGGCTCTCCAGCATTTTGAGGAATTGCCAACGTGAAATAATAAGTCGCAGGCGTGTGTGGAGATTTATAGCTAGTTGTAGCTTTTACTAGGCGGGGAGGATAGTTGAAAGCTGTCTGTCCGTTACCTAAATGAACTGCCATAACAGGCAAGCTAATCAGAGAACCAGAGAGTATAGCGCCGATCGCCAAATTTCTCTTGGTAAGAATGTTACGTGCAGATATTTGTTTAGTCATACTTTTCTCCTTGTAAGTTAAAGCTATTGCTACTTTGAAAGACTGTTTCTAGATCGAGCGTTACGACCCAAAAAGAGGATGGTGAATGCTCAAGGTAAAGAGTGAAAGTTGTTTACCAATTAAGACGAAACAACATCATTTGTCGTGACAAGTTTCTTCGATCGCGTCTGCAAAGCGATCGCAGTTCTGCTAAAGTCAGATGTCTGACAAACTAGCTGTTGGCTGTTGTTGCCTGCTCGTTCTCAATTACTCGAATAGACATCACGGTACGGTTGAGCTAGCCATTCAAATGCCTGCTTGAGCTACTTGAGATTCAGAGTATGTCGGAAAATCGGTGTAGCCTTCTTTATCAAAGGAATACCAAACAGTTTGGTCAGCTGGCGGATTTAAAGACCAACCATTAGCAAACCGCTCAACCAAATCTGGATTGCTGATGATCGATCGCCCAAAGGCAACCAAGTCAGCATTGCCATTTGCGATCGCGGCTGAGGCGGTTTTTTTCGTATAGCCACTGTTAACCACGAGCGGATCGGTAAACACGTCGCGAAATTCGGCTGACACCATCGGCTCTCCCAGCTCATGAAAGCCGTTGAACGCCAGTCCATCTATCAAAGCCAAGTAGCCTAGACCATAAGTATTCAAATGCTGGGCGACATAGAGAAAGATCTCCCGAAAATCTTGAGAACCTATGTCATTAAAAGTACTGTTAGGAGATATTCTTACTCCCACTCGGCTGGCGGGAAACACAGTCAGAATCGCCTCGATAATTTCTTTGAGAAAGCGATAGCGATTCTCCAGGCTACCCCCATATCGATCTGTACGTTTGTTGGTTTTAGATGGCAGAAACTGGTCAATTAAATAGCCGTTGGCTGCATGAATTTCCACTCCGTCAAAACCAGCATCTTGAGCGTGCCGAGCAGAGGAACGATAATCTTCTACTATTAAAGGGATTTCGTTCGTCTCCAAGGCGCGGGGAAATTCATAGGGTTGCTTGCCAATGGGAGTATGAATGTATTTTCCCTTTAGTTGGATCGCAGAGGCGGAAACTGGCAGTTGACCATTTTCCTGAAAACTACTGTGAGAAGCTCGCCCAGAGTGCCAGAGTTGGAGAAAAAAAGGCGTACCCTTAGCATGGACAGCATTTACAACTTGTTTCCAAGCTTGTGCCTGTTCTTCTGAGTAAATTCCAGGGCTATTCAGCCAACCATTGGCTTGTTTCGAGATTGCAGTCGCTTCAGCAATAATCAACCCGACTGAAGCCCGTTGAGCATAATACTCTGCCATCAAAGCGTTAGGTATCCGCTCCTTACCTGCCCGTCCGCGAGTCAAAGGAGCCATTACGACTCGGTTTTTGAGGGGCAACCCTGCCAAATCAAAGGGACTGAGTAAAGTTTTAGCCTGTATTTGAGTCATCATGTGTTTTCATATACTAATGGGAGCGGAGTATGGTTAACATTTTTGTTCGATTGTCATTTCCACGGAATCAGCTTCTAGAGAGCATTTAGAGGAATCAGTGGGTGTTCACTATACCTCGCTCCTAGTAGTAAAAAAGATGCATTAATTGCTATTAGGGGAAGTGCAGGTATCAGACTGCAACCACGATTTTTCCTAGTTGCTCGTTCGACTCCATGTATCGGTAGGCATCAACGATCCGATCGAGGGTAAATCGTTTTTCAGCAAGCAGTGGACGAAAAACCCCTGATTGCAATCGCTGGTTGATATAGCTAATTCCTGTCTTCAACCGTTCTGGGTGAGCGATGATATGAAAGCCCAAGTGGAAACCCTGTATCCGAAAGCCTTTCACGATCGCGGGAACCACTGGAAAGACGGGTGTTCCTTCGGCAAGCCAACCATATTCAACAATCAGACCTTCGGGAGCGACAATGTCCGCTAATTTTTTCAGGTAAGATCCGCACACAGGGTCAAAGACAATGGCTGCTCCTTTGCCACCCGCAATCGCATTTACCCGCTCAACCATATCCTCTCGGTCAGTAACGATGACATACTGAGCACCCGCCTTGAGCAACCCTTCGCGCTTATTGTCCTTGCGAGTAATTGCAATGCTGATGCCCCCAGCATCATTCACCATTTGAATGGCGGCAAGTCCAACGCTACTACTAGCCGCAGTAATAGCAACGATATCGCCCTGCTTGAGCTTACCAAATTCAACCAGAGAACCATAGGTCGTCAGATATTGCATCCAAATTGACGTTCCCTCTTCTGGCGAAAGTTGGTCTGGATATTTAGCAACATGTATCGCAGGGACGACAGCGGCATCACCCGCTACACCATATCGGTTCAGGCTGAAGCCAGGAATGGTGCTGACGCGATCGCCCACCTGAAAATCGGTTACTCCTTCACCCAAGGCTTCAATGATTCCTGCTGCTTCATAGCCAATCCGTGACGGAAATTGGGCTTGCTCGGTGTAAGTATTGGTGCGATACAGCACCTCTGCACGGTTGAGCCCTAACGCCTGAACTTTGATTCGTACCTCTCCAGACTGTAGATCGCGTAGGGGTTCTTCTTCGACTTTGAGAACTTCGGGACTACCAAATTCGTAGAATTTCACAACTTTAGGCACAATGTACTTTCCTTTGCGTTAAACGATTGGTATTGCAGTGAAAACAGCACTTCAAGATTGTTTTTTCATTGTTTCCTTGTGCTTACGATTGCTCACCATTTCAGCATAGGAAAACGCTCCACATCTAACTATCAAATTCCTGTGCAACTATCAAATTCCTGCACTCAGTTTTTAGACTGCCCGTTAGAATCCACATAAAAGTGATTACAATCGGAACTAGACACATTGGGTTTGCACTATGGATGCGATCGCCACCCACCCGCTCGAAATTACTCACCTGCCAATCTTATCGAGTCAAAATCAGGGCTGGGAAAATCTTCTGGTGGAGCAATTTCAGCAGCCTCCAGGAGAGGAAAGGAGTCATTTTAGCGAGGAACACGCTATTTGTCTGTCTCTAGCTCCCCGTCCCGTTCGTTTACTACAAATTAAGGGAGGCAGAACCTATGTCGGCTTGCACGCGAAAGGGGATGTTTCGGTAACGCCTGCTAAGACTCCGTATTTTGCCCGTTGGGATAGCGATGACAATTGTTTGCAAATTCGGATCGCGTCGCGGTTTATCCAGAGCGTTGCCAGAGAGACGATCGCCACCGATTCCGAGCGGCTGAAATTGCGCCTAGAATTTCAAACTCGCGATCCTCAAATTGAGGCGATCGGCATGATGTTGCTAGCCGAACTCAAACAAGAAAACGTAGGTGGCAGACTCTATATCGAGTCCCTGGCAAATGTTCTAGCAGTGCATTTGCTCAGACAGTACGCTGCTCCCAAATCTCAGTTCATCGTTTACGGCAATGGCTTATCCGAGCGACAAATTCTGCAAGTCGTGGAGTATATCCACGCACACCTCGATCGCGATATTAAGCTGGCTGACCTGGCTGCATTGTTAGGAATCGGTCAATCTCATCTCAGCCATCAATTTAAACAGTCGCTTGGTATGACTCCCCACCAATATCTGCTTGGGCAACGGATAGAACGGGCAAAGCAATTATTGAAACAAGGCGATCGCTCGATTACGAACATTGCCGTTCTGTGTGGATTTAGCAGTCACAGCCATCTGAGTCAACAGTTTCGGCAGCTGACAGGGATGACACCGAAAGCCTACAGAGCAAATTCATATCAGCACCGTAACCCTCTTTTATCACTCTAAGCGGATGAAAAGATGAGTTGTAAGTTGAGCCGATGCACTTCGGGGACAAACAAATTGATTCATCTGACCCATGAGTTGCTCAAATCCAAACTGCAATGAAGCAATCGGAAACACCTCTAACCATCGCTTTAACCAGTTGAAACAAACTTCTTGGTTGAATGATTAAACGTAAATTGTTGAGCAGATGTTTCCAACCACTTTGATTGTTCCACCTTTGGATGTTGAGCAAACTGCTGCTGAGTGATTGGACAAGCATCATGAAAGGCATCGGCAAACAAACTCACCATCAAAAACGCACTCATTACCATCTCCCACCATTTCTCAATCTGTTCATAGTGAGTCATGCGAAAATCTGCCCAACCCAGCGTATCCTTGGCTTGTTTAAGTCCATACTCAATACTCGTTCTAAACCCATAACTATCACCAATTTCGCTCAGTTTGATCGCAGGTGCAGCTACCATGACAAACGAAGTCGAATTATCCGGCAAGATTTTGGGGTCAGTAGTCAACAGCCAATATTGCTGACGACGACGTTTCCCATAGATCACCTCTGCCATGTAGCGGATTTCGGTTGTGCCATTGCTAAAGGTACGTTCAAATCTCTGCCACGGTTGTTGAACCACCTGCTGGTCTTGGGGTAGCCACAGGGCATGATTGCTGCGAATTGCCAAGATGTAAGGTAGTTTCAACTCATCCAGGACATTCACAAAGTTAGTCTGACTTTCACCATACAAGCTATCCGCTAATACTAGTTCAAACCGAAATCCCATTGCTTGTAGTTGCCGAATCATCGTCGCTGCAATTTGTGGCTTCGTTTGATATTCATCTGTGATTTTTAGTCGTTCTCGTGGTTTATACACCTCAAAACACAAGGGCAAAATCATTCCTTCCACTAATCCATAAGCTGTCACTGCGACGATGCCATTTTCCTTTTTGCCCACGTTCCCAATGTATTGTCTTTTAACGTAGTCGGTACTTTTCCCTTTCTTGCAATCTCCGGTTTCATCAATCAATAAAGTCATTGTTCTTCCATGCAACACCTTGAGGATTATCTCTAGGCGTTTTTGGCGTAACTGTTGAACTGTCCAGGGAGATTCAGTCAGAAAGTGATGCAAGTTTTGATGATTGTCTAGTCCAACCGATGAGGCAATCGCTGGCAATGATTTGCGTTTAATCTCGCTAATCATGCCCAAATGCAGCAATTTGAATGCTTCAAAGCTCCGCACTTCTGGAAATAACGGCTGAAACAGTTGACAATATTCATCGACAAATCGAATTGTGGGTTGAGCAGATCTTGCGGCTGACATATTTATTTTGAAACAATCATATTTACCTCTATTCTAATACTCTCTGCTTAGAGTGATAAAAAAGGGGTATAGCATTCGAAGTATAGATTAGGACGCTAAACTGACAGATGTATCTACTCGTTCACGCGCATTCTTCAATAGTTCCTTGAGACTTTCTGACTCGATTTTTAATCGGAAACCAGTAATGCTCAATCTCATTTAAATCTGGAGATAATGGTGGTAAGTCTTGGATTTCACATTGTGCCGATTTGATTAATTCTCGAATTTTCTCGGATTTATGAAAAGTTGCATTGTCTAAAATTACAGTCTGTCCTGGTTTTAAGTGTGGCAGGAGTTTTTCGGATAACCACTGCTCAAAAACCAACCGATTACAAGCTCCTTCAAAGGTGAACGGAGCTAACAGTTTTCCTTGACATAAACCACTAATATAGCGAGTCTAAATGAATCGTGAACAAAAGCCGAAGAGAAATATGTAGAATGGAGATCTTGATGTGAGAATCTGCTCTTGACTGACATGAACCTGAATCATTTGTCCAAAGCACAACGAATTCAGATGTTAAAGGATTTTATTAAAAGCCATCCACCTGAAAAAGAGATGAAGAGAGCTTTAGCAGTCAAACTAGCTGAAGAAGGCTATAAATATCGACAAATTAGCAAAATTTTAGAAGTTTCTGTCGGATTTATTAGCAAATGGAAGCAGGCTTTTGAGTCAGGTGGTTTAGCTGGGTTAAAGTCTTCATATCTAGGAGGAAAAGGTTACTTAACTGAGAGCGAGAGGCAAGCAGTAATTGAGTGGCTGATTGAGCAAAAAACCTGGGACATTTCTGATTTAGAAGTGCATTTAATCGAGCAGTATGATGTAGTTTTTCAATCACGGCAAAGTTATTATCAATTATTAAATTCAGCCCGAATTACTTGGCAGAAAGGAGAACAAATCAATCCGCGATAAGACCCAGAAGCCATCGCAAAAAAAAACCGCTCGTATTGCCCATCTACTAGAAGAGAATCGACCGCAGATTGAAGCTAGACAATTAATCGTATATATCATAGATGAATGCCATTTAATTTGGAATGATCTGTGTGGCTATCTCTGGAATTTGATAAGAGAGCCTCAAAAAATTCCAATTCTCAATCCACGAGAAAGACAAACTTACTACGGAGCCTTAAATCTTTTCACTCAAGAATTTGTGATGATTCCCGCTACAACAGCTAATGGAGAATTAACTATCAAGTTTATCAAAACATTGCAAGGTAAACATCCCTCAGCCAGAATCTTATTGATTTGGGACGGTGCTAGTTATCATAGAGGACAAGAAATGAAAACTTTTTTGGCGCAGCAAAATCAAAAACTTTTACCAGAAGAATGGAAAATTGCTTGTGTCCGATTTGCTCCTTACGCTCCCCAAGAAAATCCCGTTGAGGCGATCTGGTTACAATTGAAAACTCTACTGAGAAGGTTTCATCGGTTTGGCAAGAGTTTCAATATCGTTAAACGTCTATTTCAGCTTTTTGCTGACTTAAAGCTCTTTAATCTTCCGAATTTCAGCAACTACAATGCTTTTTCACGATTCGCTTAGACTCGCTATAATACTGACTCTAATGCTTCTTTTTCCCGATTTTAAGTCATAAAATCTTTGTCCTTTTTCATTCCAGCCGTAGCTGTAGTCATCTCGATTATCTATCCCTGACTCATCTATATCTACTCGCTCCTCTGGTTTCTTTCGATCGATTTTTTCGATAAATTCTTGTCTTTTTTCTTCATCTCTTTCTCGATCCCCGTAAGTTTTTTTCTAGGAAATCCAATTTTCTTTAGAGCTTTACCAATAGTTCTGTCACTGATTTCTAAGTGCCACGCTTGAGCCATTTCATGCGTGAGTCTGACTGCCATGTTTTCGAGCAAACTCGGGTATGACCGAAATTTAATGTAGAGATTCAGCGAGAGTAAAGCCATAGCGATTAATTTTCGACCAGAATTGCTGCCATCGACCTGAAGTGTAGGTCAAGGTTCGTAAACTCAAGACAATCCCAGCACCACGGTCTTTCCATTTCATGCCTGCACCACACAAACGTGCTTTGACAATCACCTTACATGCTGATTCAGTGACTCCCGAACCAATCGGTAAATTCCAGGCAATAGCTTCGGCATAATGCATTTGATGGTGATGGTTACGAAAGTAGGTGATGGCATCAAGGAGTCCAGAACGCACAGCGTCAGACAACCGTTGCGGCTCGATTGCGGACATTTCGGCTAACAAACGAGTGGCAGCACCGACAGAGTGTTTGAGAATGTGACAGTGGCTATCCATCCAGGCTCGTTGATACTCCACACTGCGAGGGTGAACAGATGCGGCAACTTTAGCTAAAT
Source organism: Chroococcidiopsis sp. CCALA 051 (assembly GCF_003015105.1). Lineage (NCBI taxonomy): Bacteria > Bacillati > Cyanobacteriota > Cyanophyceae > Chroococcidiopsidales > Chroococcidiopsidaceae > Chroococcidiopsis > Chroococcidiopsis sp. CCALA 051. The sequence continues at coordinate 50,218 of NZ_PYCI01000029.1, forward strand.
ACTGCGTCGCGTGATAAAAATCTAACACCTGGCTGTGGGTGAGTGGTTCTAGAAACGTCCAATTCTCCGGTGCGCCATCGGCTAATCCTTGATAATGGGCATGAGGGTATAATCGCTTCACCTGTTCGACTTCTCGTTGCATCCGCAAAAAGAATGTCTCTCGCCCATGTTCTGGTGTAGCGGCAATATAAGTGGTGTGTTGTCGCTCTCCTAATGCGTCATACAAGCTAATCGTGCCGACCATAGCTTGTCTCCATCCATCTTCACATTACAACATGCACGTTCCATCTACTCCGATGCTTACCGTTTCAATTACCATAGGCAACTTCGGTGTTTGGTAGTGCCAATCTTCTTCTTTAAGCAAAGCAATAGTACCAACAACTTCTGCCAAGGTTTGCACAAATGACCGATGTACCTTGAGTCCATGATTGGAGCCTAAGTCCTCTACTAGCCGTACACTGCTCATCTGGGCGTATTTATGACTGATTTGTTGCGCGAACTTGGGTGTCGAAGTGATGATGATGGGAGCATCCACCTCCAATGGACAAACAGTTTTCCCACCATCACTAGTTTGATAGACATGGCGCTCTAGAGCTACCATTCCATACGGTGTTTGATATGTTTTGGGTAATTTTCCTTTACTGGTCCAACGCATTCCACCACTTTCGATGGGGTCACCATCAGTATCGAACTGAATGAAGTGCTTCTCCACTCGCTAGAGTGCCTGCTTGATTCAGCACTGATTGCAGTGTTTCTTCTGTCTCTAAAAATGTCTTTTGCAAAGGAACCACCAGCTGGAGTGTGACAAACTCGGCATTGCTTTCCACAAGTGTTACACTCATTCCCTGTCTCTCCAGCAGTACTTGCTTTCTCTAAACTATACCAGCTTCTCTTTCTCACATCAATATCTGGTCATACTCTTTTGAAGGAGTTAGCGATGAGAGCAGAGATCGAGCAGCAGCAGTTTTTTCAGGCATTGTTCCAGCAGCTAGGGCAAGCTTCTCTAACTCAAATCGAGTCGGCTTTAGCTGAGCGTGAAATGGTTGAACCAGAACCAGAATTAAGTTCCCAGACGATCGCTCGGCTGCAACAACTCCTTGCAGGTGCATGATGGCAGTAGACTAGAACCAGCTCAAATCTCGTTACCTCCAAGATCACTTCTCAACTCGGCTTGGTGGAATTGCTTCAAACTTAGCTAGGGCTAGATCGTTGCTTGACTCTGGCACTAACGAGCAAGTCGCCCTTCAACTGATCCGCGAAAGCCAGTTTTTGATCGAGTGGACTGCTCCAGATGCTAGCGAGGATGTCGCTGTCGAACTAGTCGTACTCCAACGCCTACTTAGCTTCTGGCACTACCACTGGTCATCACTGTGGTCTAATGCCGAGCAGCGCAAAAGCATTGCCCACCAAGCTCAAGAATGGTCCGATCGTCTCCTTGACTACTCCGGTCTCCTCAGTTGACATTCGATTAGACTATCTTGTGCTTGTAAACCAGAGGTTTACAATTTTGTTCTTTTAATGCTATTCTGTAAATAGATTAGGAGACTCCACATTATGATAGGTAGGAGACTTAAGCTATCTCGTTTAAGTGCAGGATTCTCACTTAGAGAGCTTTCAGACAAAATTGGCAACTTGGTAACAGCTCAAGCAATTGGTAAGTACGAACGTGATGAGATGATGCCTGGTTCTAAGGTATTAATTGCTCTAGCCCAAGCTTTAGGGGTGTCAGTCAATTACCTGGTTAGCGAGGGTTTGATTAATTTGGACGGTGTCGAGTTCCGGAAAAACGCTATAACCAACGAAAAGGAAGAGGCTTCCATCCAGGCTGCTGTCCTTAGCGCTGTCGAGCGTTATCTCGAAATTGAAGACATTCTTGGTGTCACGAGCCAAGAGTGGCAGCAACCACAGGGGTTTCCCTTTCCAATTCACGAAATAGCTGATGCTGAGTCTGCTGCTTTATCTTTGCGTTCTTGCTGGAATCTTGGCTCCGATCCAATTCCAAATCTTGCTGAATTTCTGGAAGAGAAGGGCATTAAAGTTTTAGCTCTATCTCTTACGGAGAATGTGTCGGGTTTGATATGCATGGTTCACCGACGTGAAGGGTCAGATGTTCCAACAATCGTTCTTAATCAGAATGATACGGGAGAGCGTCAGCGATTTACTCTAGCACACGAACTCGGTCATTTACTTCTTGATATGTCCCAAGGGATTAACGAAGAAAAAGCTTCCAACAGATTTGTAGGTGCTTTCTTGATGAGTGCAGATATTCTAAGAGCCGAGGTAGGTAAACATCGGCACTATATTTCTCTGGGCGAACTGCTTCAACTCAAAGCCATCTTCGGGGTTAGCGTTGGGGCGATCGCTTATCGGTGTAAAGACTTAGGTATCATTGATAACGCTCTATACCAGCAACTGTTTGAGGGATTTAAAGAACAGGGTTGGCGTCATCCACCTTATAAGGAACCACTACCAGTTGAGCCATTGCAGCCGACTCGGTTCAAGCGCTTGTGCTTCCGTGCTTTAGCAGAAAATGCTGTCTCAGAGGCAAAGGCTGCTGAATTACTTGGTATATCAGTGCGACAACTAGAGCTAGAGATGGATCGACCACCAGAAATTCAAGCCGCATGAATGTTCTCGTCTCCGATACCTCCGTGCTGGTAGATCTTGAACGCGGCGGTCTCCTGAAAGCTACTTTTAGCCTACCTGTAACCATGGCAGTCCCAGATTTGCTATATGCACAAGAGTTGAGCAACTATAATGGGGAGCGATTGCTTAACCTGGGTCTCCAAATCCTCGAACTCGACGACCAAGGGGTCGAGATGGCCATCAACTACCGGGAACAAGTCCGCGCTATCTCGCTCCCTGACAGTTTTGCTTTAGTGCTTGCCAAGACTTGAGGGTTTACCCTCCTCACTGGTGACGGCGCACTGCGTAACTTGGCAGCTAAAGAACAGGTCGAATGTCATGGAGTTCTTTGGATTCTAGATTTTTTAGAACAGGAACAGGTTATGGCAACAGCAGATCTCTATACAGGACTTAACAAAATAGCCAACCACCCCCGATGTCGCTTGCCCACACCCGAAGTTACCCTTCGGCTTAATCGTTATGCTAGGCAAAATTGAATTTCTATAAAGTTCAGTCAGGGGAATGAAGCGATTGTTCGTTAGGAGAATTTTATGAGAACAGTATCAATTCAATTACCTGAAACCGTCTTTTCTGCACTTCGCAAAAATCCTGAAGAATTTGTCAACGAAATGCGAATTGCAGCAGCAATCAAATGGTATGAATTAGGTGAAATCTCTCAAAGTAAAGCATCTGAAATAGCCGGACTGACTCGTGCAGAATTTATTCATGCTTTATCTCGTTATCGAGTTGATTTTATGCAATATACTGCCTCTGAGCTAGCCGCAGAAATAGCAAATGGTGATTGAGCGCGTCATCGTTAACTCTTCACCGCTCATTGTTCTGTTTAAGAGCCAACAGGCAGAATTACTGCCACAGTTGTTCCTAGAAATCTTAGTTCCTGAAGGTGTATTTGCCGAAGTGACAATGGCAGGTGAGGATGATGCCGCAGCCAGACAATTACCGAATGTTGCTTGGATTCAAACAGTAGAAGTTACTTCTATTGTTCCTGAAGTTGCTGCTTGGGATTTAGGCAAGGGAGAATCGCAAGTGTTGAGTTTGGCTTCAACGACTGCTGAGTGTGCGGCTGTAGTTGACGATCGAGCAGCACGGCGTTGCGCTCAAACTTTGGACATCCCTACTATTGGCACGGGAGGCTTGCTTGTAATAGCAAAACGACGCGGCATCATCTCCAGCATCTCCCCAGGAATTCAAGCCTTACAGAATGCAGGTTTATGGTTATCTGAGACTGTGGTCACTTTGCTCAAACAACAAGCTGGGGAATAGTTATACCTCAAGCCCATCCTAAGTTACCCATCATTACTACACCGGACAAAATTTTGCTACACGTACAATTGCCTTAGTTACCACTATTAGTCACTCCTTGCTCAACCAGCGTGCGATCGCTTCCTCTTACCCTGCTCCCATGCCCACCATCCTAGTGACTAGCAGTCTGTCTCTGCGATTGCAGGAGCGTGACTGGCATGCGATCGCTCACGGCTGAGTAGCTACACTTGGCGGTAAGAGCTGCAAGATTCAACTACCAGCAGCAAAGAGCGTATTTCTGCTTTAGCCGTATGCTCTGCCCTGCTCGCAATCCAAGATAGCCGTATTGACTGAAGTACAAGAACGTGGCACTATAGCAGTATAAATAGTTAAGACAAATAACTGGATAAGTTTTCATCACCAAACCTTGTGGATGCACTTGGACACGTCGCTCAGTTGGGCAAAGGTTACTACTCATACTACCGAGCTTAACAATCGAGCTACTGGCATGGTTCCATCCAGTATTCCGCTCCATTCGGTACACACTTGAAGTGCGATCGCACCTGAGTATACCATGCTCGGTCGTTACACGCTCACTTTTGACCAGGTATACGCTTGTTTGTTGTGGGAATCTTCGACTGTATGCAATAGCAATTCGTTCAAAACTTTCTACCCAACACAGCGATCGAAATCGCTCAAAACTTGTCTCCACCTACCCCTCATCTCTCATCCCTAGCCTATAGTCCTTGACACATATATGAGCAATGCCACTCGGTTTGACCTCAGCAGAGAGGAAATTATTGCCCGATACCGTCAGCGCATTGCCAAAGGCGATCGCACCAAGCTGACCAAATACGAGTTGGAACAGCTAGCACTACATTTTGTTGAGCTATTGAAGTCACTCAACTCAACAGATGAGATTCAAGCTTTGTGCGAAGCTGAAATTCAACTTCTAGAAGAAGGCTATCCTCAAGCAACGATCGCTGGCAATCAGATACCGCTATACCGCCGACTGATCGAGGATGCAATTTCTACAGGCGCTCTACCCCTAACTGATGAAAACAGCCATATAGTTGCTTGGACTAAGCGCAATACTGGAGAACTCGGACAAACCCAAGAACACTTCGCTCTTAACTACCTCAAATACGATCGAGCTACCTACCAGCAAATTCGCTCTGAAGGTACGGCAGCTAATAATAGCAGGCAAGACAACCTGCAACCCGTTCCAATCCAACGTTACCTAGATCAATACTTCGGACAGTTTTTGGCGCTTGGCAGTAGACAGAAAAGCCATCGAACCGATAGAGTGCCTTTTAGAACA
>NZ_PYCI01000002.1:0-96614 GCF_003015105.1 Chroococcidiopsis sp. CCALA 051
AAAACCTTTGCCACTATTGAAGATATTCTCGTAAGCGTATTAAAAGCTTTTATTCCTACAGTTTTAATTGGGTTTATCATCTCAATAGCCTGTTTAATTGTAGGAACAACTCAGTTAATCTATCAGATATTTGTTGATGCAAATCTTAAATCAGAAGTTGCTACTCCACTGACCGTAGCAGTGTTTTCCTCATTAATATTACTTTTAACAACTTTTTCAAACGGTTTTATTACATTATATCAAATTAGATCCTCTGCGATTAAAAATAGAAATGATGAAGTTCATCTGATCCAAGCAGAGTTTGTTCATTTTTTAGTCGAAGCTCGCTCTAACTTAATCAAACGTCCCTCATACGAGCAAGAAGTGTTAAATTTTCGTAATAAAATAACTGCAAAAATCATTGAATCTGGTTCTCCTCAAGTGCAAAAGCAGTGGTCTATTCTGAAACCTGAATTCACAAAGATATGTTTGAATTCAGATCTAGATCGAAGCTACTTAAACAATATTCTAAATTTTTTAGAAGCGTTACGAAAGCAATTAGGTTATGGTAATTCACGGCTTCATACCAATACCATTACACAATTATTACAGTAGATAACCTATTTCAAGTATCAAAAATACTTTCACTATAATCGCGATCGCCTCAACTTTCCAATACTGCTAGCAAACTCTTCAGCATTAAGTAAGTAGAAGTTGCGCCTGGATCTTGATGTCCAATACTGCGATCGCCTAGATAACTCGCTCTCCCTTTTTTGGCTAGCATGGGAATAGTATCTTTCATCGCTTGTTCTGCTACTGATACTACTTGATGCATTGCTTCTAAAACATTTTTATTATTATCCACAGATTTTTGAAAGTTATCCACAACTGGCGATAAAACATCTATCATTGTCTTGTCACCAAGTTGCGCTTTACCTCGTTGGATTACACCTTCTAAACCTACTTGTAATAACTTGAGTAAATCTTCTGTTGCGAGTTCTTCTTTCCCTGTTACAGCTGTACTTGCTCTCAAAAAGAATGTGCCGTAAAGAGGACCACTCGCACCACCTACAGTAGAAATTAAGGTCATGCTGACAGTTTTTAAAATTGTACTAATGTCTTTGTCGGCAACACTAGATAGTTGAATTGCTACTTTCTTAAAGCCACGATCCATATTGATACCATGATCGGCATCACCAATTGCTGCATCTAATTCTGTTAAATATTCTTTGTTTCGCTCAATCTCAGCAGCAAAATTTTGCAACCATTGTATTACTTGTGCTTTATTCATATTGATTTGTCATTTGTCATTTGTGAGGAGTCAGGAGTCAGGAGTCAGGAGTCAGAATAAACTGAACTGGTCACTGGTTACTGGTCACTGATGACTGATTACCAACATAGACTTGCTGTTTTTACAGGCGCATCCCACAGCCGCAGCATCTCATCATCGACTTTGAGTAAGGTAATGGAACAACCTTGCATTTCTAAAGATGTGATGTAATTTCCAATTAGGTTTCTAACTATTTGCAATCCGTGTTTTTGACAAATTTCGGCTAATTTGCGATACACAATATACAGTTCTGATAAGGGCGTACCACCCATACCGTTAACAAAAGCTAACACGCGATCGCCCGACTTAAACTCAGAATTGACTAACTCTACATCTACCCATTCTCCTTGAGTCTCATCCCATTCTCGGACTGTACGACTGTAAGGGCGATCGTTAATTATTGATAAGGCGAGTATTTCTGTAATCTCGTCTACAGATTTTAGCGGCATTCTTTCTCTACCTGGTTCGCCGTGAATGCCAATTCCAATTTCCATTTCGCGATCGCCCAAACTAAAAGTAGGCGATCCTTTCGTGGGTACGGTACAAGATGTTAACGCCATACCCATACTGCGACCGTTTAGATTCACCCGCCGACAGAGATCTGCCACTTGCGGCAAGTTGTATCCGTCTGCCGCAGCCGCACCGCAAATTTTCTCTGCTAGTACTGTCGTGCCTACACCTCGCCTGCCTTGGGTATAAAGGCTATCTTGGACGGCAACATCATCGTCTATCAATACATTTAACACCCGTATATCCTCAACACGGGCTAACTCAGTTGCCATTTCAAAGTTCATTACGTCGCCGCTATAGTTTTTGACAATGTAAAGCACTCCAGCGCCGCCATCTACCTGTTTTGCCGCTGCTAGCATTTGGTCGGGTGTAGGAGAAGTAAACACCTCTCCAGGACACGCAGCATCTAACATACCCATACCGACAAAGCCAGCGTGCATCGGTTCGTGACCGCTACCTCCACCAGAAATAATTGCTACCTTACCTGTCACGGGTGCGTCGGCGCGGTAGACGAATGTAGGCTCGAAATTCACCTTTAACAAGCTGGAATGAGCTGCTGCCATGCCTGCTAAACTCTCCCGCACGAAGCTGTCCGGTTGGTTAATCAACTTCTTCATGGTTCGCTCCTATTCGAGAGGCTATTACAACTCAGGATAAAAGACTTTGGAGCAGTCTTGACATTGACTCAGCTATCCTTACCACTCAATGTAAATTTGGTTAACATTAGGTTAAGTCATGGTTAAAATATGAGTCATAATATATTTTCCTAGAGTAAGCTCAGTTTGATAACTCAATAGTGAAATACAACCAAAATAAGCAGATGACTGGCGAATACGAAGGTTTATGTATTCATAACTACAGATTGGAAAATGAAAATCTTTCTCATGGATGAAGGTCACTAAAGTTAATTTAAGGATAGGTTAAGATAAATTCTTTCTTATAGGTAGGGTAGTATGGCAAAAGCAGAGCTAAGTAATAAAAATAGTTTTATTTACGCCCAAAGCAGGTATCATGGCAAGTTTACGCCGGAACATCTGGCTTTTAATGCTAACTTACAAGAATTTGCTCAGAAACTTGCTTATATTTCTGCTTTACATACAGGCGGAAAGCTTTCCTCAGAGAAAGCATACGAACAGGTGGCAAGTTTATGGCAAAAGATAGAGCAGAGCAAACGCGCCATGAACATTGGCTCGAAGTAGCGATCGCCCTAAAAATCTTTCTGCTACTAAATATTAAACAAATAAATTTAAACTTTAAGCAATTTAAGGTTATGGATTTACTACCAGTCCTTTTGTTATCTTGCACTCAAATTCAGAAAATGTAAGAATGACGAAGGTTTTGGCAATTGAGGATGATGCATTATTGCGCGATAGCATTGTCAACGTACTCACACTGAGAGGTTTGACAGCGATCGCAGCTGAAAACGGGTACGTTGGATTAAAACTTGCTCAAGAAAATCTTCCTAACTTGGTGCTATGCGATGTGAGAATGCCGGGACTGAGTGGTTACGAAGTCTTAAAATCGCTGCGAGAAGATCCAAACACTGCCACCATTCCATTAATTTTTTTGACTGCTGAAAATACTCCAGAAGTTATGGCTATGGGAGCAGATCTGGGAGCGAATGGTTATTTGTGTAAACCGTTTTCTACATCTGAGTTAATGATAGCGATCGCGCCTTTTATCTAGTGGTTAGTGGCTGGTGGCTAGAATCTTTATCTAGTCACCAGCCACTAACCACTAGCCACTAATTTTTGGTATTCCTGCTCTGTAATAAGATCGTAGTTAGTTTCGAGGCGATCGAGAAAGACGATACCGTCGAGATGGTCGAGTTCGTGTTGAAAGATTCTGGCAACGAAATCGGTTAACTCTTGCTTGTGTAACTTGCCGTAGCGATCGCTATATTCAACTTCGATCGCTCGATCTCGGGGTACGGAACCGCGAATCCCAGGGATACTCAAACAACCTTCCCATCCTTTTTCACTTTCATCAGAACGAGCCAAGATTTTAGGATTAATTATTGGTGTTGGCTCCATTTCGGGAGCATGAGGATAGCGGGGATTGGGACGGGAAGCAACAATAAAAATGCGATCGCTAACTCCAACTTGCGGTGCAGCAATCCCCACACCATTCGCCTGTTTTACTGTAATTAATAAATCGTCTATGAGCTGTTGAATTTGCGGCTCGTCAATGTTTTCCACAAACTTAGCTTTACTTCGCAGAATCGGATTACCAAGTTGAATAATTTCCATAGTTATTAGGGAGCAGGGAGCAGGGAGCAGAGGAAAGAGAACTGGGGAAGTTGGGGAAGAAAGAACCCAACAGCCAACTTCCGAATTCCGAATTCCGAATTCCGACTTACGACTTCATCCTTCTTGTCGTACGGGTAAATTAGCCAACTTCACAGATAGCTGTGCCGTTTTACCATTGCGTTGAACTTGGACGGAAACTTGGGTTCCTACAGAACTTCGTTCGACTATCTGCTGTACTTGCTCTGTTTTCGCTACGGGTTGGTTGTTAATTGACTGAATGACATCTCCACTTCTGATCCCCGCTGCGGCTGCGGGAGAGTTAGGCACGACTCTGACTACTAATACGCCACTCTCGGCAGGGATTTGAATTTGTCCTTGCGACTCTACTTCTAGTTGCTGTCTAATTTCTGGTGTTAGCGTCACCATTTGCACTCCCAAATAAGGATGCTGAACACTGCCTGTAGCAATAAGTTGCTTAGATATGCGCTGGACGGCATTAATTGGAATGGAGAAGCCTAATCCTTGCGCACCTTGAATGATTGCCGTATTCATGCCGATAACTTCACCACGGGAGTTCAGCAGGGGTCCGCCAGAGTTACCTGGATTGATTGCCGCATCGGTTTGAATAAAGCCAATCCGCTTATCAGTTACGCCAATATCACTCGCAGAACGGTCTGTTGCACTGACAATTCCTGCTGTCACCGTATTATCTAAACCGAGGGGATTGCCGATCGCAATTACCCATTCTCCTGGTTGTAATTCGTCAGAATTGCCAATTTCTACTACGGGTAAATTATTGGACTGAACTTGAATCACGGCGATATCAGTCACCGGATCTTCTCCTAAAACTTTTCCTTCTAGGGTACGACCGTCTTTAAGCGTGACGCTGACGCGATCGGCTCCATTAACCACATGAGCGTTAGTCAAGATTTGACCGTTAGCACTAATAATAAATCCAGAACCAGTTCCGCGCACGATCCGTTCTCGCGGTTGAGCCTCTGGTACGCCAAAAAAGCGGCGAAATAAGGGATCTTCAAATGCTTCGGGTAGCTGCCGTTTCACTGTTCGAGAAGCATTGATTCTCACCACAGCCGGACCAACTTTCTGAACGGCGGCGACGACAAAATTAGGATCGCTGACACTAGGTAAAGCAGCGCGAGGAGTCCCTGTTGGCGCAGGAACGACAGGGGATGGAGCTATGGGAGTTTGTTGAGCTTGGGATTGACGGAAAGGCTCTGTAATAGCGGCGCAGCTACTTAACGAAACGCATAAAACACCAGAGATCAGCGTCAATGCCTTCCTGCCAGCAGTTCCAGACAATCGCCACCGATCGCCCCCTGCTTTGTCTGATAAACTCTTCCTTACGAGTCCTTCAAGGTTAGTTTCAACTAGATTGCCTGTGTTGCCAAAGAAATACCCGCCAAACCCATTCCGTTTACTGCCTGGGGTTTTTTCAGTGCCATCAAGCTGCAAACGCCTTGGTTTTCTCTCTTGTGGCTCAGGTCGTGACTCAATATTGCGTTGCCTGCTGCTCATCTGTTTTGCTGTAGGTGAAAGTCGATCGGTAGCTAGTTCGATTTTGCCTCAATTGAGCGGAGTTTTGCCGCTGAGTACAGGTAAGGAGTTTTGCAAAGGAGTTATACGATCGATGTTTTTGTCGATCGCGATCGCTGCGATCGAATAAGAGTTTGGTAGATTAGTTAACCTATCCCTATTTTGACAGCTAATAGCAGAGGTGGTACAAGGTGGATCTTTCCCCCGATAATCTTTGGACTCAAGTCCTGGAGCGATTGCAACTCCAGTTAAGCAGACCTTCTTTTGAATCCTGGATTAAAACTGCCAATGCTGAGCGGCTTGAGGATAATTCCTTGACAATTTGCACTCCCAATGCGTTTCATCGGAATTGGTTGCAAAAGCGCTACATCAAAACAATTGCCGATACAGTTCAAGATATTCTCGGCTATCCTGTAGAAATTCACGTTACCGTGGCTCAGGGAGATGAATCCGTGCGTTTTGCCGAGTCAGAAGTTGCTCGGTCGTCTCCGAGTAACGATACCACCCCAAAAGCTTCTCCTAGCAACAATGTGAAGCCGCCAGAACTGAATCAAAAGTATGTATTTTCTCGATTTGTCGTCGGTTCCAACAGTCGGATGGCTCATGCTGCGGCTTTGGCAGTGGCGGAATCCCCAGGGAGAGAATTCAACCCGCTATTTTTATGTGGCGGCGTGGGGTTAGGAAAAACTCATCTGATGCAGGCGATCGGTCACTATCGCTTAGAAATTGACGCAAATTCTAAAATTTTCTACGTTTCTACCGAGCAATTCACGAACGATCTGATTGCTTCGATCCGCAAAGATAGTATGCAGAGTTTTCGAGAGCATTATCGTGCTGCCGATATTTTATTAGTCGATGATATTCAATTTATTGAAGGTAAAGAGTACACGCAAGAAGAATTTTTTCATACATTTAATACGCTGCATGAAGCGGGAAAACAAGTCGTTCTAGCATCAGACCGTCCGCCAAACCAAATTCCCAAGTTGCAGGCTCGCTTGTGTTCTCGATTCTCAATGGGATTGATTGCCGATATTCAGCCGCCAGATTTTGAAACTAGAATGGCAATCTTACAAAAAAAGGCAGAGTATGAAAATATGCGTCTGCCCAGAAACGTAATTGAGTATATTGCCTCAAATTACACTTCTAATATTAGAGAATTAGAAGGAGCTTTGATTCGTGCTGTCGCTTATATTTCTATTTCTGGCTTATCTATGACAGTGGAAAACCTTCGACCAGTTTTAAACCCAGGCATAGAAAAAGTAGCTGCTTCAGCTGAATCGGTGATGATGGTCGTCGCCGACGTTTATGATGTCTCGATTGAAGATTTGAAAGGCAATTCGCGGCGCAGAGAGATTAGTTGGGCGCGACAAATTGGCATGTATTTAATGCGACAGTATACAGATTTGAGTTTACCGAGAATTGGCGAAGAATTTGGCGGAAAAGACCATACCACCGTACTGTATAGTTGTGAGAAAATTTCTCAGCTCAAGGATAGCGATCCCAGTTTAGAACAAAAGTTAAGACAATTAGCGGATCGCATTAGCATTACGAGTCGTTCGCGGAACTAGCTGGTGCGTGGTAATGGGTAATGGGTAGTTGTTGGTTGACAGTTCTTGCTCCCTCAGCAACCTTGTGCTTCCTCAGCTCTCTTCTCCCCTGCTCGATCGCTCGATCGCTCGATCGCTCCCTAACAAAAGGTACAAGCATTAGAGCGAGCCAGCAAGTTATAATCTTTGCGGATGGCAATTGTGTAGAAATTTGTAGCTATGAGTAATCCTCTGGTTCATGCCTTCTTTGTCGGTAGGGCAGCAGCTGAAATTGTCAGCGAAAAGTTAGAAAATGCATTGACCGATGCTCTGAGCGAATTAGGTAAATTTGATGCTGAAGCACGAGAGCAACTGCGGCAATTTACCGAACAGGTGACGGAGCGAGCAGAGCGGGAAATGGAAGTATCGACTGTAGGTAGAAGTACTACGGAGATAGTGCCTCAAAGCTCGCAACCCGCCGACTTGCAGGCAACAATCGACGATATGCGGGCTGAAATTGCCTTACTGCGGGCTGAATTACAACGCTATCGCAGTAACTCCCTCTAATAGCATCTCTTACCCCTTACCCCTTACTGCTCGCTCAGTGTCTGTTTTTTCTGCCGACTCCGCCCAAATTACAAGTTACGCCGATCGCATGGAGAAGACTTACACGAATAAGTCCTATCGTTGGAACCGCGAAAATTACTCGCGCCAACGACGGTTCGTAGACATTTGGATGTTTGTCCTGACGCTACTGTTTGGATTGTGGCTAGATGGAAAAGCTTGGAGCTATCCAGGCGGCGTAACTGAAGCTAGAAAGATTGCTAGGCGCAAAAAACAGGCAATCTGGATTCGCAATACTTTATTGGATCTGGGTCCGACCTTTATCAAAGTCGGACAGCTATTCTCTACCCGCGCCGACCTATTTCCCGGCGAATATGTCGAGGAACTTGCAAAGCTCCAGGATCGCGTTCCCGCCTTTGGCTACGAGCAAGTAGAAACAACGGTAGAACGAGAATTAGGCAAAAAGATTCCCGAATTGTTTCATAGTTTTGAGCCTATACCTCTAGCAGCGGCGAGTTTAGGTCAAGTCCATAAAGCTAAATTGCAATCGGGTGAGGAGGTTGTTGTCAAAATACAACGCCCTGGATTAAAAAAACTGTTTGAAATTGACCTAGCGATTCTCAAAGGTATTACGCGCTACTTTCAAAATCATCCCGACTGGGGGCGCGGTCGCGATTGGCTGGGAATATATGAAGAGTGTTGTCGCATTCTTTGGGAAGAAATCGATTATTTAAATGAAGGTCGCAATGCCGATACGTTTCGCCGCAATTTTCGCGAATACGATTGGGTTAAAGTCCCTCGAATTTACTGGCGTTACACTTCCCCACAGGTTTTAACTCTAGAATACGCACCAGGAATCAAGATCAGCCACTATGAAGCGATAGAAGCCGCTGGCTTAGACCGGAAGTTAATAGCTAGACAAGGAGCAGAAGCCTATTTACATCAGTTACTACACAATGGCTTCTTCCACGCCGACCCGCACCCAGGTAATATCGCTGTCAGTCCCGAAGGGTCGCTGATTTTTTATGATTTTGGCATGATGGGGCGAATTAAGGCAAATGTGCGCGAACAGTTAATGGAAACTCTGTTTGGCATTGCACAGAAAGATGGCGGTCGCGTGGTTGCATCTTTAGTAGAACTGGGCGCTTTAGCACCTACAGATGATATGGGTCCAGTCCGGCGATCGGTGCAGTTTATGCTAGACAATTTCATGGATAAGCCGTTTGAAAATCAATCGGTGAGTGCGATTAGCGACGATCTTTATGAAATTGCCTACGGTCAGCCATTTCGCTTTCCGGCTACTTTTACGTTCGTCATGCGGGCTTTTTCTACTCTCGAAGGGGTCGGCAAGGGCTTAGACCCTGAGTTCAACTTTATGGAAGTTGCTAAACCTTTTGCATTCCAGCTTATGACTGATGGTAATGGTTCTGTTGATGGCAATAGCTTCTTGAACGAATTAAGTCGTCAAGCTGCCCAAGTGGGTAGTACCGCTTTCGGCTTACCAAGACGCTTAGAAGACACCCTCGAAAAACTGGAACGAGGAGATTTGCGCGTGCGGGTACGGTCAATTGAAACAGAACGCTTGTTGCGGCGACAAAGTAGCGTCCAAGTCGCCATTACTTACGCTCTAATTGTCAGTTCCTTCACGATTTCGGCAACAATTCTATTGATTAGTCAATTTGCTTGGTTAGCATTGATCCCTGGGGCGATCGCTGCCGGAACTGGATTTTCTCTGATTCGCCTGCTGATGCGTCTCGATCGCTACGACAAAATGTTTTAAATCAGTTATCACTTGTCAATTATCAGCAAGTAGTGAATGTAGGGTGTGTTACACAACGCACCCTATTTTGTTTCGTTCGCAAGTGAGATGGCGATCGCCTGCCATACGGCAAAGATTGAGATATGCAACCTGCTATACATTTCGCCGACTCGCCGCAGATTCCTAAAACCTCGATCCCCAGCAAACATAAACGATTTGAATACATGACTGTTGTACGGGCAGGTTTAGAAAATCGATCGCCACAACTGGAAATTTTCGACCAAAACCTGCCCCGACAATTCCTGCTTTTGACTTCCCAAGCCGCTGCATTTAGGTCTATCTATAAGTATAACTACTTATTTTTGTTCGGTCTGAGCATTTTTCTGTGACAGAACTTGTTAAAAGTATCGATAAATTTCCTCACATCTACCGAAATCGAGATTCTGCCTTTTGATTTAATATGTATACCCAATAAGAAGTAGCGCATCTTGTCAAGCAGTTGTTAAATTTGTTAATACATAGAGAAACAACTGCTGTTATACTCAAGCAAAGCTTCCACGAAGCCGAGCTAGAAGCAACTCAGTCACTACGTTTGTTTTCAGGAGTTAATATGAGTCACCCAATTGAACTCTCACTCGAACAGCAATTCAACATCCGCTCGTTTGAAACTCAAGTGGAGAAGATGGATCGAGAACAGGCACAAGACTTCCTCGTGAAGTTATATCGGCAAATGGTCATGCGCGAAGCCACTTACAAGGAATTGCTCAAGCACCATTGGGGCATAGACGGAGGTAATTGGCAATAAACGCCTAAGCCATGTCTACAGCAGTAGGCGACCTCCATCTCTTGCTGAGTTCCAAGCGGGAAAGGAGCTGGGGATGCTGGGGCGTCAACTCAACACAAAAACCAAAAACTGAGAAAATCTCAGACTGTGATTAGAATGTTTAATAGTTAGCTACACTACTGATGAAAGAAATTGTACAAACAACCAGTAGATGTCAATAGCAGGGTAGATAAGCGCGTGAAAATCAGAGAGTTCTCGCGATTGAGCAAACAGTGGCAAGGATGATAGCGAACAGAAAGTAAAAGCCACCCAAATCGTAACGAGTCAGTTAAAGAAATTTGATAAATCTGATAAGCGATCGAAAACTGCTAAGTTCCAGGTATACCAGTTTTTGATGTGCGAAGGTAATTGAGAATACTTCCACAAGCCAAAATACAAAACATAAAGCTTATGGATCGCTCATAATCAAAGAAGAGTATTGCTATCTGAGTAAGTCATGTTATTGCATCTGAGTACCTGGCTGGAAGTAGAAGCATATCTAGAGCATTCCCAAGGCGTAATTATGCCGATTGGTTCTACAGAGCAACATGGACCTACAGGACTGATTGGAACGGATGCGATTTGTGCAGAAGCGATCGCTAAAGGAGTAGGAGAGGCGACGCAAGCACTGGTTGCACCTACAATCAACATTGGGATGGCACTGCACCACACTGCTTTTCCTGGTTCTATGAGCCTGCGACCCAGCACGATGATTCAGGTGGTGAAAGAATACGTGACTTGTCTAGCAAAGGCTAGATTTACTAAATTCTTCTTTATCAACGGTCACGGTGGTAACATTGCCACTCTTAAAGCAGCATTTTCCGAAACCTACGCTCATTTAGCCGACCTCAACCTACCTCATGCTGATAACGTCAAGTGCTACCTGGGTAACTGGTTTATGTGCGGCTCTGTCTACCAGCTAGCAAAAGAATTATACGGTGACAAAGAAGGTTCTCACGCTACGCCAAGCGAAGTTGCACTCACCCAGTACGTTTATCCAGAAGCAATCAAACAAGCGCCTCTATCGCCAGAAGTGGGGAGAGGATATAAAATTTACGGTGCAGAAGATTTCCGCCGTCGTTATCCTGATGGCAGAATGGGTTCCGATCCCGCCTTAGCAACCCCCGAACACGGGAAGCAGTTCTATGAGTTGGCGGTGAAGGAGTTGAGTCATACTTATCTAGAATTTGTGAATGGAGAGTAGACAATACTTGGTAATTGGTAATTGGTAATCGGTAGTTAGTCCGTTAACTATCCCTTGTTTCCTTGTCCTCGACTCCCGCACGGGCGGGTTTAGTTGCAGATCTTCTGGTTGTTCGCAGGAATTTTCCCTGAAACCCGCCCCTACGACTCCCGCTCAAACACATCCAACATCAAAGTTTTAGCCAATTGCGCGATCGCCTCCCAATTTTCTGCTTCAATAAAACTTTTGGGAAATAACTGACCGGATAAGCCTACCGCGATCGCACCCGCTGCAATAAATTCTTTAGCATTTTCTAACGAGACTCCACCTGTAGGAATTAAAGGAATATTTCCCAACGGTGCTTGTAGGCTCTTAATATAGCTAACGCCTCCTAGTGCTTGCACGGGAAACACTTTAACGCAACTCGCTCCCACCATCCACGCCGTGACAATTTCTGTGGGAGAGAGCGCCCCTGGTACGATCGGTATACCCCGAGCTACAGCAGCTTGAATTAAGACAGAATCGACATGGGGAGTGAAGAGAAATTGCGCTCCAGAGGCGATCGCCTGTTGTAGTTGTTCTAAAGTTAGAATCGTTCCCGTACCAATTGTACAAGCAGGTAACTCGCGACGCAGTTGCGAAATCAACTCGGCGGGGCGATCGCTATTCCAAGTAACTTCAATTAACTGCATTCCTCCTGCTGCTACCGCTTTTGCCATTTGATAACCTAGCTCAATTTTATTGGCACGGATCACAGCGATCGCTCTATTTTGCTGCAATAACTTTAACCATGAATCGTTAAACATTGTCTTACCGAGCAGCTCAGAAAATCGATCGTTACTTATCTAAAATATACGTCCAGCAACAGTTCAGATGTCAGTCGCCATCTGGACGAACCTAACATTAGGCGCTTTTAATCTATTATCATCTCTTTACTATTCTGAAGTATAAGTATGCCACTGCATACGCTTGTAGACTTCGACTCTAATTATAAAGAAGCTTTTGTCAGAGAAGAAGTCAAAGTTAAAAAAGTAATAGAACAAGATATTGTAGAAGCAACAGAAACAGCGCGCCATCAAGAACTAGATGTGACAGTTAAAATTCAGTTAGGCGTAGATGTAGTTAACCGGATGCGCGATCGCGATTAATCTGCTCTTACCCTTACTAGTTGCCAATTTATTATCAGGTGGGCGTTGCCCACTCTACTAAATCAAAATATATAAGTAATGCCGAACAATCTATCCATAGAAGTATGGTCTTTAAACAATCTCCTCCAATAGTAAGAGGAAATGTTATGAGTATGGCTTTACTGTGAGTAGCAGAAAAAACCTACAAATCGCCTCCAGTGGTAGATTTGTCGTTCTTTCTTTTCTATGGAAAAATTAAAGGCAACGAAACAACACTTATCTAATTGCGGACTGCCCATAGAAATAACTCATTCCCAGGATGAAATTGAATATTTCATTTGGGAGATGATGATGTGAAAAATTGTTCTCTAGGATAGGAGAAATTGAAGCGGGAGAAAACAAATTATGGCTTTGCATAAAATCTCGGATTTCGACCCTGATTATCGCAGCAGCTTTGACGATCGCGATATGAAAGGTTACTCTGTGTATTCAGAAAATGATGAAAAGATCGGCTCAGTCAGCGACATTTTAGTAGATGAAGAAGGGCGTTTCCGCTATTTTATAGTAGATCTAGGTTTTTGGATTTTCGGCAAAAAAGTTCTGTTGCCAATGGGTCGCTCCAGAATTGATTACAATGCAGACCGTATATATGTAACTGGTTTGACTCGCGAACAAGCAGAAAATTTACCAGAGTATAACGAACACGATTCAGTCGATTACGACTACGAAGAGAGAGTCAGAGGAGTTTATCGTACCCCAAATTATGGTACAGCAAGTACGATGGGTACGATGGGTACGATGGGTTCAACCGCAGCTGCTCCAGTCGAGCGTGAGGCTACACTTGATGCAACTGCACCACTTGATGCAACTGCACCCCTAGATCCATCTCGTTCTAATACAGGTTACACAGCAGCAGCTGCTAGCTACAATCGCGACACGTACAAGTATGACGACCACGATTCAGACTTGTACAATCTTAACGAGCAAAACCACCAGAGTCTCAAACTCTACGAAGAAAGATTGATTGCCAACAAGCGTCGCGTCAAGACTGGGGAAGTTACAATTGGCAAGCATGTAGAGATTGAAACAGAGAGAGTTGCAGTACCCGTAGAAAAAGAGCGAGTCGTCATCGAGCGCGTGACACCGACGGATGCTGGTAGACCTGTAGCACCTGGCGAAGTAGACTTCCGTGAGGGAGAAGTAGCACGGATGGAAGTTTATGAAGAAACGCCTGAAATTCGTAAAGAAGCGTTCGTGCGTGAAGAAGTTAAAGTGAAAAAGGTCGTAGATCATCAAACTGTTAACGCCGAAGAAACCATCCGCCGCGAAGAGTTGGATGTAAACACTGGCAACTTACCAGTTGATGAAAACCGCGATCGCATCTAAGACATACTGGAAGTAGGGATCGCTACTTCTTAAAAGTAAGTACAGACAGAGCGCAAATCATGCACTGTCTGTACTTTTTCACAACGTCTTTTTTGAATTTTATCTTTCTGGCGATCGCATTAAAAAGCTCTTTCCTACCACATTAGGAACATACCTTTCATTTATAACTAGAGTTAATACATTTTTTATAGAAATAATTATATTTTCAATACGAATATTTTTTTATAAGTTTTGAAATAGGTGTTTTAAAATGATATATCCAACGTCCGATCGCAGCCATTTCAATTTCTTGGTGGAAAAACTCAGAAAGAAATTAAAGAGTTTCTTAGTCGTAAATTTGCAAGGAGATCGAATTGGCAGAGTAAAGGATATCATTGTAGATCGCCAACAGCAGTTACAATTGATCGTGTCTTCTAAGGTTGGGAGCTTAGCTTCAAACTTGGAAATTAACAGTAAGCAAATACGAAAAATTGAAGTAGCAGATAAAGTTGTAGCAGTCGATTTTACAGTTGTACCTGAAGAAATAGAGCGAGTCACTCAAGAATTCGACCGAGAACTGCATTCAAGTAGCAGTCAAGACATAATGATGACAGGCGATCGCTTAGAAGTTGCTACTAGCGAACCTTTAGTAAGGCAATTGGAAGTTGTACCACCGGAACTATCAGTACCTATGACCAGCGAAATAAACAACCAAGCTAACACCCAATTGAGTTCATCTCAAGACTTATCAGCAGAAGAGATTATTAAATTACTAGCAGAAAGAGTAGTAGTAGAGCGAAAAAAACGTAAAGTTGGCGAAGTTATTGTCCGCAAAGAAATAGAAACGCGGATGGTAGAAGTACCAGTACGGTATGAGAAGCTCATTGTAGAACAGGTTAATCCAGAACACAAGCAAATAGCTGAAATTAATTTAGGACAAGAAACTCTTGCCGATCGCAAATTGAATTCCTGGGATGTTGGTGAAAAAAACCAAAGTGTAGGTGAATTGACAGTAACAGGTAGATTTGATTCGCCTAAAGTTGCCAGTCTATTATTAAACGCGATCGCCCGCGAACGCCAACATGGATGTCAGCAAATTCGGGTTGAAATTGTCGTAGACAGTCCAGAAAAACAAAAGCTCTATCAAGAATGGTGCGATCGCTGTTCTCAGTAAGAAGGGAGCAGGGAGCAGGGTGTAGGAAAGAGGGTGTAGGATGAAGAGTGCGGTGGGGAGAATTTAGAAAGAATTTTGACTTTTGACTTTTGACTTTTGACTTTTGACTTTTGACTTCTAGCCGATTGCTTTGTAGCAAGATACATAATCTTGGTACTATAAATGCTTGCAGCCAAGATCTAAACAAAATTTAAAGATATGACGAGCGATCGCATAGATGGTATTGCTCCCCACGGCGGACAATTAATTAACCGCATTGCCAACCACGCACAGCGTCTAGAATTCCTAGACAAGGCTGATTTTCTGCCTAGAGTCCAGTTAGACGAACGGGCAGTTTCCGATTTGCAAATGATTGCAATTGGTGCATTCAGTCCCTTGACTGGATTTATGGCACAAGCAGACTATCAGTCAGTCGTTGACAATATGCGCCTGAGTAACGGTCTACCTTGGTCAATTCCCATTACTCTCTCTGTCAGTGAAGAAGTTGCAGCACCACTGAAAGAAGGTAGTTTAGTCCGGCTAGACGATAAAAGCGATCGCTTTATTGGAGTTTTAGAACTATCACAAAAGTACCGTTATGACAAAATCCGTGAAGCAGTCAGCGTTTACCGCACCGATGACGAAGCACATCCTGGCGTAGCCGTTGTTTACAACCAAGGTGAAGTTAACCTAGCGGGTTCCATTTGGTTGTTACACCGCGATCCACACCCTTTATTTCCCGACTATCAAATCGATCCAGCCAAATCCCGCGAACTTTTTAGAGAAAAAGGTTGGCGCACAGTCGTTGGTTTTCAAACACGTAACCCCATCCATAGAGCGCACGAATATATTATCAAGTGCGCCCTCGAAATTGTTGATGGTTTATTCCTACACCCATTAGTAGGGGTAACAAAAAGTGATGATATCTCTGCCGAAGTGCGGATGCAGTGCTACAAACTCATGTTGGAATTTTACTTCCCTGAAAGCAGAGTTATTCTGGCAATCAATCCTGCTTCCATGCGCTATGCGGGTCCAAGGGAAGCAATTTTCCACGCTCTCATCCGCAAAAACTACGGCTGCACCCACTTTATAGTCGGACGCGATCATGCTGGAGTAGGAGACTACTACGGTACGTATGACGCTCAACATATTTTTGACGAGTTTGAGCCAAAAGAATTAGGAATTATGCCATTAAAATTTGAACACGCCTTCTACTGCAAGCGGACTCTGCAAATGGCAACTACCAAAACCAGCCCTTCTCGACCCGAAGAACGAATTCACCTATCGGGAACAAAAGTCAGGGAAATGTTGCGGCGGGGTGAACTGCCACCACCAGAATTCTCCCGACCGGAAGTTGCAGCAGAACTAGCTAAAGCCATGAATATTACCCAATATGAAATTTAATTGGTCATTTGTGAGTGGTTGGTGGCTAGTGGCTGGTGACTAGTTGGATTGACACATGACGTTAGCCGAACTCGCTCCTCTGCCTAAAAGCATCTAACAAGCAGAATTTTGAACTAACCTTGTGTGTCATTACAGCTAGTAGCTAGTAGTAGAATTCTTCATCTAGTCACCAGTCACCAGTCACTCTCTTGCTGATAACTGATAACTGACTCCCTAGTTTATTGATAGGCTGGTAGCTGGTGAGACCAGTAGTAGCTGATAGCTAAAATGAAGCGGCGAGATTTTCTGAGACGATTAGCTCAAGCGATCGCAACATTGGGTGTGGTTGATGCTGGGTGGCTGCGAATAGGCGATCGCTATGCCCATGCACTCGCCCAGCCAACGGGACGGAAATTAGCTCTCTTAGTAGGGATTAACCAATATCCCGCTACTTTGTCTTTGGGTGGTTGCCTGACAGATGTGGCACTACAAAGAGAACTGCTCGTTCACCGATTTGGGTTCAATCCAGCTGATATTCTTACCCTTACCGATCGACAAGCCACTCGAAAACAAGTTGAAGCTGCTTTCCTAGAACATCTCACGCAGCAAGCCAAAACTGGGGATACCGTTGTTTTTCACTTTAGCGGCTACGGGCGGCGGGTTTTGAATTCAAAATTCGGAATTCGGAATTCGGAATTCGAGACAACCAACAATCAATTTCCTGTCAATAGTTTAGTTTGCGCTGATGGTGAAGATCTTCTAGATGAGACTTTATGGCTGCTGTTGCGATCGCTGCCGACTAGACAAATTGCAACTTTTCTCGATACGAGTTTTGGCACTCCTGTTAAGATTCTTCCAGCTAACTTGCGCGTGCGCTCTTTTCCGCAAACGCTTCCAGGACAAGTAAGCGCAGCCGAACTGGCTTTTCAACAACAGCTTCAGCAAGACTTCCTTTGTCAAGGCGTTTTAGATCGGATTATTTGCGGCAGTATAGATGCTTCAATTAAACCTACGCCGACTGCCAATATTCCTGGTGTTGCGATCGCCGCAGCTAGTCCCACCCAAAGTGCGATTGAGACAGCTTGGAATGGTTTTAGCGCTGGACTGTTTACCTATGCCTTAACTCAACACCTCTGGGAAGCAACTCCAGCGACAACAGTACAAGTCAGTCTCAGCCGCGTCAGTGGCACAGTAGAGCAATTAGTAGGTAACGAGCAGCAGCCACAAGTCAACAGTCAAAAAAATCCTCAGTCCACTCTCACTGACTACCTCAGTCAGGAACCCAGCATAAGTGCTGATGGTGTTGTCATGGCTGTAGAAGAAGACAAAAAGAGCGCTCAGTTATGGCTGGCTGGACTACCACCTACAGTCCTTGCCTACTACGAGGCTGGCTCTAAATTAAATTTGGTTTCTTTGGACAAGGGGGACAAGGGGGACAAGAGAGAGGGGGGAGACAAGGAAAACGCCTCACTCCCCACTCCTCGCTCCTCACCCCTTCAATTACAAGTGCGATCGCGAAATGGGTTAACTGCAAAAGCTCAAGTCGTGCGTGCTTCTGGCAATGATTCTCCGCAAGTCGGACAGTTAGTACAAGAAGCCGTCAGAGTTTTACCCCGTAATATTCGCTTGATTATTGCTCTCGATCCGAGCCTAGAACGGATCGAACGGGTAGATGCTACCAGTGCATTTGCTGCTATGCCTTTCGTGTCCCTTGCTACGACGAGCGAACAATTAGCAGATTATGTATTTGGTTTAGTTCCTCCGCCAAAATCGGCAGAAACACCAATTGTCGCAAATGCGGGTTCGCCTGCATCTCGCTACGGTTTATTTACACTCGATCGCCAACCGATCCCCAATACAACTGGAGAATTTGGCGAAGCGGTAAAAGTTGCCGTGCAACGGTTGTCACCTAAGCTACAAACTCTATTAGCAGCTAAAATTTGGCGGCTGACAACCAACGACGGTTCTTCTCACCTCAACGTCAAAGCAACTTTGGAAATGCTCGATCCCGAAAACAGAGTGTTAATGCAACGGGAAACCCTGCGATCGCCACAAGAAGAAACACCGACTCTTATCGGAAAACCCAAAAAACAACTTCCGACTCCCCCCGATACCATTCCTGCTATACCAATCGGTAGCCACATTCAATATCGAGTCCAAAATAACGGCGATCGCCCGGTGCATTTACTCTTACTGGGCTTAGATAGCAGCAAAAGCGCGATCGCCCTTTACTCTGCTCAATTACCTACCGATAATAACGAGTCTAATTCTAAGCCAATTCTTAAGGATATAGAGATTGCGCCAGGAGAGACGGCGACCGTACCGCAATCCACAGCTAATTTTACCTGGACGATTCACAAACCATCTGGGTTGGCAGAGCATCAACTGATTTTTAGTAGTGCCAGCTTTACGCAAACCTTAGCAGTCTTGGCAAATACCGATCGGGATCTCGACGAGCCAGAATACATTGGAGTTTTATCTAATCCCTTAGAAGTGATTCAAGCTGTCATGAAAGATTTACAGGATGCCAGTGCGATCGCCCCTCCACGCATTACTGCTAGCGCCAGCAATGACGCTGTTAGCCCTTCTTCAGATACTTACGCTCTTGATGTCAACGACTGGGCAAGTCTGAGCTTTGTTTACCAAGTCGTATGAGTAGAAACGCGATCGCTTTTCTACACAAAATATGTCTCCCAGGTGGCTACTAACTGCTGAGCTGCATCCGTGCCTTCAGCCGGAAACTCCTCTAAAAATTCTTTATCCGTACTGGAGTTGTAGGGTCCTTCTTTCAGTTCCAAAATTATCGTATCTGGAGCTAGAGCAACTGCTGTATGGTAAGTTGCTTCAGGAAGTT
Organism: Chroococcidiopsis sp. CCALA 051; assembly: GCF_003015105.1. Taxonomy (NCBI): domain Bacteria; kingdom Bacillati; phylum Cyanobacteriota; class Cyanophyceae; order Chroococcidiopsidales; family Chroococcidiopsidaceae; genus Chroococcidiopsis; species Chroococcidiopsis sp. CCALA 051. The sequence goes on from NZ_PYCI01000002.1 coordinate 19,360, forward strand.
CGAGTCCCCACACTGCACCACCAGCACTAACAAGTTCTGTCGTGACGATCTCACCTCGATCGTTCATAACTAACATTCCTAGCGCACCTTGGCAAACTAGAAAGAACTCAAACCCGTTTATCCCACCATCGCGACAGTGACGGTGCGGACGAACATAAGTACCAGGTTGGAGAATATTTACGAAGCGCTGTACTTTTTCCGATCCATCATGAAAGCTATAAGTCTGGCGCAAGCGCGGACTTTGACGCGCTTGAGTAGCAATTCGCTCGATTAACTCCCGATCCAAGCGCTTGATAGGTAAAGTCTGCATTTCAATCTCCTGCGATCGCCCTTACTGCACGTTCTCTAGAAATTTACCTAGATGCATTACCCATAGTCAAATGCTCGTGTGAGATTAGCTTCTACAGATGGGAATACTGGAGGTAAGCAATTAGCAGCGATCGGCTATTCTATCCCTTACCCCTCAGCTCCCTAGAAATGAATGAGACAACAGTACAAAACTTTATCCAACTGATTTCTGCACGTACGGGTTTGCAAGTTCGCCCGCAAGATCGCCAGGAGCTTTGTCAAAAACTAGAGACACGGATGAAGGTTTTGAAACTGGATGCTCCAGAAAAGTACTATCAACTATTACTAAGATCGACTGAACAATCGAAGCTGGAAGCGAGCGACTCCAGTAGCGAAAGAGAATGGCAAGAGCTACTCGGTTTATTAACAGTTGGCGAAACTTATTTTTTTCGCGACCAAGGACATTTTAAGCTACTCAAGCATCAAATTTTACCTGAGTTGATCGAGAGTAAAAGAAAGGCTTGTCTTCATTCTTTAACACAAAAGCCAAGTCTGAGAATTTGGAGTGCGGGATGCTCCAGCGGTCAAGAACCTTATTCTATTGCAATTTTAGTCAAAGAACTCATTCCCGATCTCAGCGACTGGGAAGTTTTTATATTTGGAACCGATATTAATTTAGAAGCAATTGAAAAAGCCCAACGAGGCATTTACGAACCTTGGTCTTTTCGTCAAGTAGATCCTCAGATTCAGAAGCACTATTTTCAGCAGCGCAAGCTTGGTTGGGAACTCGATCCAAAAATTCGCCGTATGGTGAAATTTCGGTGTAGTAATTTGTTACAAGACTCCTTTCCTAGTTCAACTCTCAATATCCACGATATGGATATTATTATTTGCCGTAATGTCTTTATTTATTTTAGTTTTAATGCGATCGCTACCGTCATCGAGAAGTTTTATCATACCCTCAGACCGAATGGATATTTAATTGTCGGTCATACAGAGCTTTCAGGGCAAAACCTCAATAAATTTCAATTGAAGGCTTTTACAGAATCTATAGTCTATCAACGGCAAAACACATCAACCGAAGCCAAAAGTATACCAGATTCTGCCTCCATTCAAAGCTTAAATCAACAAGCAGAAATCACCGAAAATCTTCGTAAACCTATATCTTATCAGCCAATAGAATTCAAACTCAGTTATCCTAAAAATGACGTTCTAAAACCGAAGCCAATATCACCGCGATCGCCTGTTGTCTTACCTGCGATCGTCTCTCAAGTTACCTCCGATCTTGCCACAGCAGAAACCCTCTTTCAAGCAGGAGAATATAGCAGAGCTATCCAAGCAGCTCAAACACTGATTCACCAACATCCTCAATCTTTTGATGCTTATTATTTAATTGCTCAATCCTGGGCAAATCTCGGTAATTACGAACGCGCAACTCACTACTGTCAGCAAGCCACACAGCTCGATAATTTATCTGAAAAGCCTTATTTTCTATTAGCGCGAATCGCTGAAGAACAAGGAGACTTAGAACAAGCAAAAACATTATTGAAAAAAATTATTTATCTTGCTCCTGAATCTATAGCTGCTTATCTAGAATTAGGTTCGCTTTATGAAAAAGCAGGCGATCGCCAGCGAGCCAACAAAATGCTAGCTACAGCCTTAGAACTTCTGAAAAAACTATCTCCCACAAGTGCGATCGAACCTTACGAGCGAGTTTTAGCAAGTGAACTAATTACTAAAATTAGACAGACTTTAGCAATATAATACAACCTACAACGCAAAGGCGAGTACAAAGGCGATCGCTTTTAGAACGTAGGAGCAACAGATAATGAGGGAAAACTGGCTAATCTTAGCTACTGGTGGCTTATTTTCTGGTATTCTTGCCGGATTATTAGGTATCGGTGGTGGTACTGTTCTCGTTCCCTTACTAGTTACTCTAGGTTACGCACCCATACAAGCAGTTGCTACGAGCAGCTTGGCAATTTTAGTCACTTCTATTTCTGGTAGCATCCAAAACTGGCGCATGGGTTACTTTAACTGGAAGCGGGTGAGCTTGCTAGGATTTCCTGCGGTTGTAACTTCACAAATTGGCGTGTATGTGGCTAGTCGCATTCAACCATACATCCTGCTACTGGCTTTTGGTATTTTATTACTCATCAATATTTATTTAGTTAACTTGCGCCAGCACCTCACGACTAAACAGACTTCGACAGAGACGCAATTTAATCCTTTACTCGCTCGACTTTTCACCGGAGGAGCAGCAGGTATTCTTGCTGGATTATTTGGTGTAGGTGGAGGAGTGATTATGGTTCCGCTTCAGATGTTACTTTTAAAAGAAGAAATCAAAGTTGCAATTCAGACAAGTTTAGGTGTAATTGTAATTACAGCTATCTCTGCAACTGTCGGTCATACCGTAACAAGTAACGTATTATTTATACCAGGTTTATTATTAGGTTGTGGTGGTTTGTTAGGGGCGCAAATTAGTACTCGTGTTTTACCCAAACTACCAGATCGGACAGTTAGTTTTGTTTTTCGTCTATTCTTGGGCATATTATCAATCTACGTTTTTTGGCAGGCTTGGCAATCTTATTCTGCTATAGCAATGCTAAATCTATTCACGAACAATAATATAGCAATCCAAATTGATTTATGAACGTTTCCCGTGTAGAGACGTTACATGTAACGTCTCTACACTGGCAATCAATTTCACGATTCATCTAGGAGCGCTACAGATGATTTAATAGGGTGAGCAACGCCCATCATTACCAGCTTTGTAGCCTACGCACTACTACGCACTATGCACTATAGTTAGGTGTCAGTTAGGTATTAGTTATCTCGATTTACTAAGCTAGTCAGCATTCATTTCTATAAACTTAAATTTGTCAACTTTTTGTGGAATGGGCATCCTGCCCGTCCAGATAGTGCAACTTAAATGCCGATTAGCTTAGACAAAATAAGAGATATTTGAAGTTATTTTTGACCTTAGTAGCAAAATGCACTTATAAGAAGTTACAAAAGTTACATGTCTGCCTAAGCTACTGATTTTGACAGTATTTTTGAGTCACATATTTTTTAAGTCTTGATGAAAAGTTTAGTTATTAAAACACTGTAATAACACTGAAAAACCTTATCTTATCTTTATAATTCGGTATTGTTACCGATACAATTACTTTTTGCTGTTTGCCATACTAAAAATGCAGCAATATAGCAAAAAGCGCCTCATATTTAGATGACAATTCGAGCGAGCTGTGCTGTTTCTCTTACTACACAACTTTCACGGCTAAGCAAACTATGTCGCCTAATCAGTATCAAGCACAGGAATTATCTAATCTATTAGAAAATATCCAAGCTAAACAAGCAAGCGGTGTTTTGTATATAGATGCACAAGTCGATTCAGAAAAGTCGGCAAAATCTCGCGTGCTGATTTGGAAAGATGGACGCACCCTCTACGGCGGTAAAACAGTTCCAGATGCTCAAGGCTTAGTCAAATTGTTAGAACAAAAACTGAGTCGAGAATGGGTAGCTTCTGCTGTAGCCTTTGCAATGCGCCAAGTTCCAGAGCAAGCATCACTTCGCGATGTACTAGAGCGTTTGGTGCAAATGCAGTTATATAACTGGGAACAAATTGAGTCTGTTATTTACAGTCAATTAATATTAACTGTAGAACAACTTTTACCTTATCCGGGTAAGTTTCAATTTGATAGCCAAAAGCAGCTCAATTTTTGTCGTGGTGTTGAATTATCAAAGTTAATGCTAGATATTACTCAACGTCAGGAACAATGGAACAACTTCAAACCTACTATTATGTCAATGGATGCAGTACCAAATTTAAAATCCGATACTTTAGCTAATATTACAGAGCCAAATATACGCAAACATTTACAAGAATGGGTTAACGGACAGCGATCGCTAGTGGATATCGCTGAAGGTTTGAATAAAGATCCGTTAAGTATAACAAAATCCTATGCAAATTGGATACAAGCAGGCTGGTTAGACATAACTAATAACAACACTACGACAACTCAAATCTCTTTATCTACAGTTTTAGCTGTAGATGACAGTGCTGTCATGCAACAACTGATTAAACGAGCGCTGACGGGTTATTGCCAAGTTATATTAGCTAGTAATGCTGTAGATGCTCTAAACGTCATTTATCACGAAAAAATTTCCCTATTGCTACTCGATGTTTCTATGCCAGAGATAGATGGCTTAGAGCTTTGTCGGACTGTGCGTAGTATTCCTCAGTTCCGCGACTTGCCAATTATTATGGTAACAGCAAGAGACGGTTTTTTTGATAAAGTTAAGGGTAAATTTGCTGGTTCTAACGACTATTTAACAAAGCCGTTTGATGCAGAACAGTTACGTCAGATAGTAGGTAGATATATCGGATTAGGAATTAGTTTTAATAATAAAGATGCAGTTACCTTCGATTTATCTAATCAAGGTTAATTATTTCATTTTTTCCAGCCTCTATCAAGCAATATTTTCTTACATTCAAAAACCGAGCTTATTAATGTCAATATTCATCAATAAATAAGCTAATTATTCAAGTGACAACAGCAAATGGAAACTAAACCTTATCTGATTTTCAGCTTGCATAACTTGCGATATGGAATTGATGCAACTCTCGTACAAGAAATTTTTCTGCTACCAGAGTTGAATCCTATCATTGAAGCACCGACAGATATTGTAGGCATTCTCAATTTACGTTCTCAACTCATACCCATAATGCATCTCGGTCTGCGTTTAGGATACAAAATGCAGAATTGTCACCTTAGCGATAGCGTTATCGTTCTACAGTGGCAAGATTTACAGATTGGTATTATTGTTAATTCCGTTTATGAAGTCAAAAATATTAGTTCTGAAGTTATAGAAACAAATATTTCATACGGGCGAGTCAAAGAGTCTACAGCTCGATTTATTCATAGTATTGCCAAGCTAGATGCAGATATCATCATGTTGCTAGATCCAGAGCAACTCATCTGCTCTGCTTCAGTTGAAGATATTTTACCAGTATTAAACAGCGATTCAGATGAGATAGAAACTTTTGGCGATCGCCCTCAATTAAAAGAGAAAGAAATACATTTAAGCGATCGGGAAAGTATTCATAAATATAGTTTTTACGATTTATATTATCCACAAGTTACCCCACAAGAAACAGCAATTTTTCGCGAACGGGCTGAGAACTTGAGACGGCAAGCCGAGAGTTCTGATTTTACAGGACTCATACCATTAGCAGTTTTCGGTCTTAACGATGAATATTTTGGACTAGATTTAGATGTCGTGCGGGAATTCACCAACATTTGTCATGTGACTCAGATTCCATGCTGCCCAAATCATATTGTTGGCAACGTGAATTTACGTGGAGAAATTGTCACTTTAGTAGATATTCGTCAGGCTTTAAACTTAGCGCTCGATCGCGATCGAACTACCTCAAAAGCCATTGTCATTAGTTTTAACGAGACGATCGCTGGAATACCTGTAGATGAAGTTTTTGATGTCATGTATCTACGTCCGTCAGATCTGACACCAGTACCAGTAGCAGTACATTCCGCTAACGATGAATATCTTAGAGGTAATGCCCCTTATTTAGAAAAAATGCTTACCGTACTTGACTTACCTCAGCTTTTGTCCAAAAACAGCTTAGTTGTAGACGAAGAAATTTGACAATTTTATGATAGACGATCCCGAACTCAGAGATATATATAAAACAGCTTGTGCCGAACGGATGCAGAAATTGGAAGAGTGCTTAATGCACTTAGAAAAACATCCAGGCGATCGCGAACAACTCGAAGACTTTTTGCGCGAGATTCACACCCTCAAAGGAGACTCTCGAATGCTGGGAGTACAGGGTGTTGAAACCCTGACACATCAAATTGAAGAAGTACTAGTTGGAGTCAAGCGGGGTGAGAGCAACTTAACCGCAGAATTGTGCGATCGCCTTTATCAGGGACTCGATGCCATGCGTCAGTTCGTCCATGAGGCGGTTACGGGTGTTGCCCCAAGCGTCAATCTTTTTTACGTCCTCGCCCGATTAATGGGGGCGCAGTCCAGTCCTGCAAGTGAAGATGAAGAACTATTACCTGCTGATACTCCAATATTTACCGAACCCGTAGCCACCGCAGACATCCCGCTATTTGAGAGCGATTTATTTCCCGAACCGCCCGTCACTACTTTAGAAGACGATCTATTCTCCGAACCGTCCCTTACAGAACCATCTGAAGCGATCGCTGCATCATTTGACCTACTCGACGACGATTTCTTCTTACTCGAACCTCCTATATTACCGAAGATTCTTCCTACACCTGCATCACTGCCAGTTAAACAGCCTGAACCCATACCCATCCCCGAAGCTAAAGCCAAGCCGCAGCCAGCTCCAACAGCCGAAGCAAGCGAGACAGCCCAAACCAGTAATCATCAAATTGATACGATTCGAGTCGAACCGCAAAAGCTCGATACATTGATGACTCAAGCGGGTGAGTTAACAGTGACTAAACTACGAATTGCTCAACGCATGGGTGAAATTGAAGAAATTCTCACCCTCTGGGAAGAGTGGAGCCGGGATGCTTTTGTCCATCGCTCGGTGTTTGACAAGATAGAGCGTGGCTTACAAGCCAACAACATCAAGCAATTGCAGAACTTTCAACATCGGTCGGAGCAACGGTTAGAACGCCTCGGCTCTCTGATTAACCATCTGAAAAGCACAGCTTACGAAGACACCGCTCGGTTAGATATTGTCACTGGAGAATTAGAATCAGGTATCAAGACTTTACGCCTTTTACCTCTATCGAATATGTTTGCGCTTTTTCCCCGTCTCGTCAGAGATTTAGCCAAGCAGCAAGGCAAGGAAATTAATCTAGTCATTGAAGGCGGAGATACCAAGGCAGACAAACGAATTCTAGAGGAAATGAAAGACCCATTGCTGCACCTATTACGCAATGCAGTCGATCACGGTATTGAGACACCTCAAGAACGGGAAAACTCGGGTAAACCACGCACGGCAACTATTCACTTGCGAGGGTATCAAACTGCTAGCAGTATTGGGATTGAAGTTACAGACGATGGGCGCGGTTTGAATATCGATAGCATTAAACGCACTGCTGTGCGACGGGGACTCCACCGCGAAGAAGAATTGGAAGCCATGACGACAGCTCAAATTCAATCGCTGATTTTTGCCCCTGGTTTCTCGACTCGAACGACAGTGACAGAAATTTCTGGTCGCGGGGTTGGTTTAGATGTGGTGCGGGCAAATGTCGAAAGAATGAAGGGGACGATCCAAATCGAATCTTTGCCTGGGATGGGCTGTGAGTTTCGGATCAAATTAGATACGACGTTAGCCACCACTCAAGTTTTGATTGTGGAAGTTAATCGCATGTCCTACGCACTGCCAGTGGAGTTCGTACAGACAAACTTACTCGTGTCTCGGCAAGAGATCTTTGCTTTGGAAGGCAGTCAAACGATCGCCATTGAAGGTCAACCGATCTCTGTGGCTTGGCTGGACGATCTACTGGAATTGCCCGCGATCGCCCCTAGTCTCAAATCTGCTGCCAAAATGCTACCTTGTGTCGTACTGCAAGTCGGCGGCGATCGCCTCGGGTTGTTAGTAGACGCTTTACTCGATCGGCAAGATATCGTTTTAAAGCCGCAAAGTAAGTTACTCAAGCGTGTTCGGAACGTAACTGGTGCTACTATCCTCGGCACGGGTGAAGTTTGCATGGTTCTCAATCCTCAAGATTTACTCAAGTCCGTACAGAAGAAGCCTGTAGCCATACATACCAGCGAATTCCAGCAGGTACAAATCAAGCAAAAGCTGCTGTTAGTAGAAGACTCAATTATTATCCGCACTCAGGTCAAGCGCTTGCTAGAGGGTGCTGGTTATGACGTGACTGCTGCTGTGGATGGGGCGGATGGATTCAACAAGTTGAGGACAGGTAGTTTTGATGCTGTGATCTCAGACGTGCAAATGCCGAATTTAGATGGTTTGGGGCTAGCGGCAAAAATTCGCCAACACAAAGAATATCGAGAGTTACCAATTATTCTCGTCACAACTCTTGCCTCTGATGAAGATAAACGTCGAGGTGCTGAAGCAGGAGCAAATGCTTATTTAACTAAAGGTACGTTCGATCAAAAATTACTGCTCGATACGCTGACTAGATTGATTTGAAAGTCAAAATTTAAATGATACTCAACAACTAGAAATCGCAACAAAAAACTTATTGGCAATGGTGTAAAACAATAATTTCTCGATTCAAAATTTCGTCAAACATAAGGAATAGCTCTCATGAAGTTCTCATTAACAACTAAAGCAATTGCTTTTTCTATCGCCCTTGGTACGCTGCCAGCTATGGCAATCGGGGTGAGTAATTATATTTCTGCTAGTAACAACTATCGCCAAAATGCAATTCAATCGCAAGAATCTCTCACCTTTTCTTTGGCAGATAAGGTTGGACGTTTTATGTTCGAGCGCACTGGTGATATTCGAGTCATCTCTAGACTGCCAATTTTGAATAATCCTGAAGCCACAAAAGACATTACTCAGCAGCAAAGGCAAAACGTGCTAGATGGATTTATGAGAATTTATGGCGTTTACGACAGTATTGCTGTCATGGATCTATCTGGAAAAGTAATTTTGCGCACGACTGGAGAAACATCAACAAATCTGGCAGACCGAGACTATTTCAAGGAGGTGATGAGAACTAAACAGCCAGCCATTGTACAACCTAGAAAAACATCAACTGGTGAAGTTGCCATTCACTTAGCTGCACCAATAATTAATGCTAATACGGGCAAAATGATAGGCGTAGTTCGCACCCGTATGCCTATAAAAAGCTTAGATAGCATTTTGAATGAAAAAATATTCAATGCATCACAGCAGGCGCAACAAGCCGGATCGAGTAGCAAAGAATATCATCTCGTGAGTTCTGATGATAAGTTCTTTGCAGCGCGGGAAGCAGAACAAGTGGGTCACGATGCTAAAGCAGACTTTGCTAGCTTTGTCAAAATGCACGCCGAGAAAAAAATAGCTACAGCGATCGATATCGATCGCTTTGACAAAACAGAACAATTAGTTTCCTATGCGCCAGTACCAAACATGGAAGGAATGCCAGAACTTGACTGGAGCGTAATCTTAGCAGAAGATACAAAATCTGTATTTGCTGGGCAGCAGCAACTCATCACCAACCTACTACTAGGAACTGGGATTACTTTATTGGTTGCTGGTGGGTTGGCAGTTCTATTCGCCAGCCGTACAGCTAAAATGATTCAACAAATTGCCAATGCTGTCGCTTCCTCTTCTACCGAAATTGGGGCAACAGTCGAACAACAAGAACGCACTACCACCGAACAAGCAAGTTCTGTCAATCAAACCACTGTCACCGTAGAAGAACTAGGTGCGGCTTCTCGCCAATCTGCCGAACAAGCCGAAGCCTCTGCTGCTGGGGCGCGTCAAGCCCTAGAACTCGCCGATAACGGTAGCAAAGCCGTACATCAAACGATGGCAGAAATGTCTACCGTCCGCGATAAAGTTGGGGCGATCGCCGAACAAATTATGCGATTATCAGAACAAACGACTCAAATCGGTAGTATTTCCGATTTAGTTGCAGATGTTGCCAACCAAACCAATATGTTAGCCCTCAATGCAGCAGTAGAAGCAGCACGGGCAGGCGAACACGGTAAGGGATTTGGTGTCGTTGCAGGTGAAATTCGCAAACTTGCCGACCAAAGTAAGAAATCTGCTGAGAAGATTAATGCATTAGTTAACGACATTCAAGCTTCAATTAACGGCACTGTAATGGCGACGGACGAAGGCACGAAATCAGTCGATTATGGACTGCGCTTAGCCCAAGGAACTGTAGAGTCCTTCACTGGAGTCGCAGATGCCGTTAACCACGTCTTCCTCAACAGCCAACAAATTTCCCTCAGCGCCAAGCAGCAAGCGGTTTCCGTGCAGCAAGTCGTCTCAGCAATGAACGAAATCAACCTCGGTGCAAAAGATACGGCAGCTGGCATCAACCAAGTCCGCGTTTCAACTCAGCAACTCAATCAAGTTGCCCAACAATTACAGGCAATTGTATAGAAAGAAGTCAAAAGTCAAAAGTGAAAAGTCAAAATCAATTCACAATTAAATGCCTTTCGACAGTTATAAGGACGGGATTAGTCGAAGAATTGTTGGATTTAGTACAGATATGCTCAAAAAACTCGCCCCTACAACCACCAATTACCAATTACCAATTACCAATTACCAACTACCATGACCCCAATTAAAGTTTTATTAGTCGATGACTCTCCCGTTGCTATGAGCATTTTCCGTAAAGTGCTTGATTCTGCACCAGAAGTGCAGGTTGTAGGTACAGCTCAAGATGGTGCAGAAGCTTTGAATTTAATTCCTAGAGTTCAACCTCAAGTAATTTGTACGGATTTGAAAATGCCCAAAATGGATGGTTTGGAATTCATCAAACATGTCATGGCAAAGTCTCCATTACCAATTTTAGTTTTGAGCGATGCCGTCCAAAAGCAAGATATAGACAACGTATTCCAAGTTTTGCAAGCTGGAGCCGTTGATGTAATGCCAAAACCCACATCAGTTTCAACCGCAGATCAAGAAGAACTGAAGCGGCAATTAATTACCAAAATTCGAGTTTTGGCAAGCAAACAAGTGAGCGCTAAACCACTCACATAATCGTTACAGGAAGTGCGCCAACAGAGTATCTGCGCGGTGTAGAGACGTTATATGTAACGTCTCTATGCCATTCGTATCACTTTTGTACGGTTGATTCGAGATCTAATTGATGTCAAAATTTCCAGTAAAAGTTTTATTAGTTGAAGATTCACCTGTTGTCCTGGCAATTCTGAAAAAGCTATTAGCTGCTACATCAGAAATAGAAGTTGTTGGCACGGCTAGTAACGGTCAGGAAGCTTTGGATAAAATTCCAGAGCTGCAACCTAACGTAATTTGTACAGATCTACACATGCGAAAGATGGATGGTCTGGAGTTTACCAAACAGGTGATGGCAAAACATCCTTTACCAATTCTAGTTATCAGCAGTTCGGTACAGGAGAGCGACACCAATACGATTTTTCAGTTGTTACAAGCTGGAGCGATCGATGTCTTTCCCAAACCTGCAATGGGAACACCTTCAGAGTACGATCGCATCAAGCAAGAGTTAATTACCAAAATCAAAGTGCTTTCTGGTGTCAGCGTCTTCACCAAACCATTGAAGCAGCCCGTACTCTCGATCTCAGCTCCACCCTTAGTTCAAGGTAGAATTTTAGGATCTCACGGCGGGTTATCTTCAATTCGGATGGTAGCTGTTGGTGCTTCTACAGGTGGTCCTCAAGCATTACAGAAGCTTTTTAGCCATCTACCAAGTCACTTTCCAGCGCCCGTTATTTGCACTCAGCATATTAGCGAAGGATTTTTGCATGGATTGGTGAGTTGGATAGCAACTGAGTGTCAAGTCAAAGTTAAGATTGCTCAAGATGGGGAAATTCCATCACCGGGAACGATTTATTTTGCACCAGAAAAGTGTCACTTAGAATTTAGTTCTCTAGGCAAATTTACTCTTAACCGAGCAACTGGCGTTGTAGACGGTCACTGCCCCTCAGTTACAGTCATGTTTAAATCTGCCGCCCAGTTTTACAGTAAGGGAATCATGGGCGTGCTACTAACAGGAATGGGTAGAGATGGTGCTTCAGGAATGCAAGCGATCGCTCAAGCCGGAGGAATCACAATCGCTCAAGACGAGGCAAGCAGCATCGTGTTTGGAATGCCAAAAGAAGCGATCGCATTAGGAGCCGTGCAACACATCTTACCAATCCAAAGCATAGCTCCCTTCGTGCTGAGCCGAGTTTTTGTCAGGTAGCGCACGAGCAGGGAGCGCACGAGCGCACGAGCAGGGAAGAAGAGAGAGTCGCCCAGCGATCGGGAGCTGAGGGAGCGACTACCGATTACCAACCACCAATTACCAATTACCGATTACCAATTATCATTCAGAAGCTTCAAACAACCACTTCCTAACTCGTTCCATGCTTTGCCAATCTGGTTTGCGGCTCATGCCATCGGCAATGTTTTGCTTGACTTCATCCCGCATATCGGAATCAACCATGATAAACTGCATGGCGCGATCGACGTGTTCTCGCACGCCTTTTTGTCCGGTTTCCAGCATTGCTACGGCAAGGTTAACTCTGGACTGGGCATCTTGGGGATGTAACTTAACTGCCTTTTGCGCTGCTTTGAGGGCAGCATTTGATTTATCGCTTAATAAATACAACCACGCCAAACAAGTCCAAGCAGCGCTACTTTTGGGAGCGCGATCGCAAATGTCTTGAAAAACTGGAATTAACTTCTCTGGTTCTTCGCCAGCCTTGTAGCGTTCGAGTGCTGATTCAAAGAGGGATGCAACTGTGTCAGTCATTGTCAACGGCAGGAATTTGGGTAATGGGTAATGGGTAACGGGTAATGGATACACAACTACCAATTACCTATTACCTATTACCACTCAGCCACTCTATTAAACACCAAACGATTTCCCGCAGCCACAAGTTTGATTGGCGTTGGGGTTCGTGAATTGGAAGCCGCCACCGATCATGGCATTACTGTAATCTAGCTGTAAGCCATAAAGGTATAAGATGCTTTTGCGATCGCACACGATCTTGAAGCCTTCGTAATCGTAGACTTCATCATCGGCTCTAACTTTACTAATATCTTCAAAATCCATCATGTAAGACATTCCAGAGCAGCCACCCTGACGCACTCCCACCCGCAAGCAGAGGTCTTGCCCTTGGCGATCGCGCAGAAATGAAATGTGTTGCAGAGCTGCTTGGGTTAACTGAATGCCTCGCTGTTGAGACTGGGTTGCTGATGTCATAGACTGTTACAACTCCTGGTATGGTTTTAGAATGCAATATGCAGCTTTTTCGTCCATTGTAACGGCAACAGAGGTGCGGTTTGAGAAATTGTCAACGATCCTGACCAAAGCACCACAAAGATTTCTATCCTAGAATTGATAGGTCTAATTGGATGAAACGGGATCGGGGAAAATACAACTCCTGTTGGCTGAGGCAAGGCTGCCAATTGCTTAACTACAGCTCCCACACCTAAGTAAGATCGAAAGTTTGCACTGTCTCCCTGATTGGCTTGGTTGGTCTATGACAACTTCGTTAAATAGCTCCACGCGACGGCGTTTGCAGAAATTGAATCAAATTCCTTGTGTCTGGGAGGGCGATCGCCGCACGTTATCAGCGCCAAGCCCCAGAGGGGACGCAGAGGCAGGGAGCGAGTGTATTTTGTGGGTCGATGGCTCTCAAGGAGTCGTGCGGGCAATGGATGTCGTGGCTACCGACAGCGGACCCGAAGTTGTCGTGCGCACGCTGTTACGGGCAATGGAGCATCCCAACAGCCCCGCTAAACCCGCTCGTCCTCAAAAAATTGTCGTGCGCGATCGCGAAATTCAGTTTTATTTGCGCGGCGTGTTACAAGAATTAGACATCGCGATCGATTACGTCCCCGATCTACCGCTAATTGATGAATTGTATCGCGGCTTTGAAGAATTTGGGGAAGCTCATCCCCCCGAATTACCACCTCAATATGCCACCGCCCTCAAAAAGAAAGCATTTGAGATTTGGCAAGCTGCTCCTTGGGAGTTGTTAGAAGAACACCAAATTATTGCCGTCAAGCTCAACCATTTTGACATCGAAACCCTATATATATCCGTGATGGGCATGTTGGGGATGGAATATGGCATTTTACTCTATCGCTCTGCTGAATCCTTGCAAAGATTTCGGGCGAAAGTTTTGATTGAAGAAGATGCCACAGAACAGCTAGAAGAAGCATTTCTCAAACAAGATTGCTTATTTCTCACTTTCGAGCGCTCGGAAGAGATGGATGGTGGTGGAGAATTTGTCGATCTAGCAGACCTACCCCTGTCGGAGATTGAGCCATCTTTTGGTAATATCCATCCTCTAGAAGGACTGCGCTCTGTCCTCTATGAGGAGGAGGCTAGTGCTGTTTTTGTTGCCTTGGAAGCTTTAAATCGCTTTTTGCGAAACGAGCGCCGACAACTAGGCGGGAAAACTTTCCCTGAGATTAGCCGCAATTATCGCATTACACTACCCTCATCCCAGTCGGAGAAAAAATCTCAACCCCTCAGCGTGACTGTCTCCACCTTGCCGAATTTGGCTACAGAGTTAGAGGAAATGGCAGATGCAGTTGCAACTGAGGCAATAGAAGCAGAAGATTTGGACGACATGCCTCTATTTCAGTCTTTACGGGACGATTTAATCCCAGAAGATTCTTTTCTCAGTTTAGGGGTTGTGTCTTGGGAAATGGTGCAGCAATTGCGCCAGAAAGTCACCCATCAGCAAGTCGGCAAGCCTACAGAAGCAGGAGATGGATTGCCAGTGATTTTGATTCAAACTTCCCGTCCTAAAGCCAAAGAAGCGATTGAGGCTCTCTTGAGTGCGGGAGGACTTAGAGGTATCGGTTTTAATCCCGGAGCAGATCCGTTTGGTGGCGATCGCTACGATTTAGGCGTGCTGCAAACTAATAATGGAGAGTTATTTCTATTTGGCGAATTTTTAGAAGACGATCCAGTTCACGTCGTTGCGAGAAAGAAGTGGAACGATCGCTGCAAGCATACCAAAGGCTATTGCGGCTTAATCGTCGCCAGAGGTCTAATGGGTGCTTCGCGGGGACAACCCCAAATGAAAGATATGATGGCACTATTTGAAGCGCGATCTCTTTCATCTAAAGATTTAGGCATTGGAATGCTTCAGTTAATGCCACAGATTGAATAAGCGGTCATTGATGAGTGGCTGGTGGCTAGTGGCTAGTGGTTAGATTCTTCTCTAGTCAACGTTTCCAATATTCCAACAGTCACTGGTGATTAGATTCCTCTCTAGTCACCAGCCACTAGTCACTAGTCACTGATTCTGTTCTACTTTATGTTGCTCTAAATTGGCTAGATCGCGAAAAACAATCAAAAATTCTTTATCGCCAATTGTACTAATTCGTGCCTCTTGGTAATGCTGTTTGTTCTTAAAAGAAACCGAAAATTGAAAAATCTGAGTTGCGCCAGTTCTCAGAGCTAATCGAGCATATTCGAGCAGCTGTTGTGCCGTTTCTGCTGGCAAGAACTCATTCACGTTCTTACCTAAGATATCTCCATTCAAAGTAAACGAATTAGCTTCTTTTGCTGGCATATAGCTCAGACACGTACCATCTTGTTTCATCCGCAATATAGAATCTGGCAGCGCTCTTAATATAGTACTACTCGCCGTTTCACTTTCATACAAGGCAGATTGAACTTCTTTTTGTCGCCGCCAGTTCTGAATTAGTTTCTCCACTACGATCGCACCTAATACGCCACAGACCAAGCCGAGAATCCCAATTGGAATTAGCAAGTCTTGAGCAGAAAAATTAGATGGCGATACGTTAGACACTGCTACGTTATATTCTTTCAAAACTACTCGTGACGTGATGCCGTACAGAGCGCTACAAAACACAGTTAAAAATAAGATGAGTCCCAGCCAAGCCTGTCTGCGAAGTAAAGCAACTGTATCAGCTAAAGCAGAGGGTGATAATGTTTGAACGGGAGATTGCTGAGGTTGCTGTCGCGGAATTTGACTGCCGATTAACGAAGTCATTCTAATTCCAGCAATTAATAGCACTACTAAACCCGAACCTAATAAGAGAATATAAAAGTTACTGAATGTCCCTCCTAAATATAATCCCTGATGAATTTCTAGCAAAAATCCGATTTGCTCTCTAGATAAACCGAGCCAGTCCCTTGCTATTGTGTAAGCTAAACCTGTTTCAGCGCTAATTGAAAGTGGTAAAAGTAAAATCAATGCGAGCAGTCGATGGATATTGCGAATATTCGATTTTGCCAGTTCGCGATCGCTACTCCGACGATCGAGTAAATGCGTACCTGTTACGCTCATTCCCAATATTCCCAAGCTAATCAGAATAATGTATATGGGAACGAGACGTTTGCCCAGATATTCACCTTGATGAATTGTCATCAAAACATCACCAACTGAGGTAGAAACTCCAAACCAACTTTTGCCCAAGCGGTATGCAACTCCAGTCAGCGCACTAGCAAGTAGAGGTAAAAAAAGAATTGGAGCAAGCTGACGATGCAGTCTACGAAACTCTACTTTCATAGCAAAAAAAACATCTAGGGCAGTTTTTATCTTACTCTTAATAACGCTATTTAGTAAACTGTTTAATATTAAAAATGATTATACTTAAACCCTCTGATATTGAGAATAACTCCTGTTTTTTTGCACTTATTTAATCTGCGAGTATGAATTAATACAACCAATCATTGATAAGAGTTCATCGCTCTGGAACTGGAAAACGCGATCCAAAAACTGCTCCACCTACATTCACTATGAGGCTCAGCTTTCATTAAACCCATCCATACAAATCGCCAAATTTTTGCAATATTTCTATCTAGTGATAGATGCTTTCTTCCTTGTGTTATAAAGATTTCACACTCCAAGTATTAACAAATACTAAGTTTTAGTAGCGAAAAATACAATATGTAATTTGATTTCTCTTTTATATTTCAATTTGAGTCATCAAGGGTGCATTTTTACGCTCGGAGTCAGTAGTTATTTTTATGAAAGTTATCTGGTTGCATTTGATTCGGTTGTTGCAGCGGCAGAATTTTTTTTCTTCTTCCAAAACCGTTCTTCCTGAAGTTGCAGCAGCTGCACTCGTTCCGCTCATTAGTTCAGCTAATTTTAATTCTTCTCTAGGTTTTTTCCTATTTCTATCAAGTGCAACCTTACTCAGATTGGTTTGGAACGGTGCGATTTTCATTCATGGCTTGGGACACGCAATCGCGATCGCCACTCTCGACCGACAACCAAACGCCCTGAATATTGTCAATATTCTCGAACATAAAAGTATCGCTGTAACTTTGCGATCGCTACTACCTTTTCAGCCAATATTTATTCCTGGATGCGATCGAGCTGATTTATGGGTGGCAGCAGGCGATCGCACTCCTTGGCGGATCAGAATCAAAGCTCTTGGCGGGGTTTGTTTTAATCTTCTTGCTGTTGTCATATTGTGGCAATTTTCTTCTGCTAGTTTCGGTGATATTTGGACGAGAGGCGATCGGGCGATCGCTTTTATTAGCACATTTTTTAGTCAAACTTTTCTGGGTGCTAATTTGCTAATCATTCTTAGCTCCAGGTCCGATCTGGCAGCGTTTGTGACTGGAGTTGCAGAGATTTTTTGTTGCGGTAACTTTGGCTTTTTAGGTCAGCGCAATGCCGACGACGATCCGCGCCAGCTTTTGCCAGAAAGAGTAGTAAATGTCTTTCACGAAATGGGGCGAGAAACAGAAATTCGAGGCGAACAAGCTGGTGGTGGACTGGTTGTAGCGACAAACCGAGATAATCAGACTGTATTTGTGGGGAAAAAAGTTGTCAACAAAAAAAGGGACAATTTGACTAAATCCTTAGAAACAGCTTTTGCAGCAGAAAGACGCAGAGCAGCACTCGCAGGCATTAAAACCCTAGAATCGACAGTGATGGGGGTGTGGCACTATCGCTTTGGAACGAGTGGACCCCCGGCTGTATTAGAAACTCATTGGCATGAATGGATGAGTGCCAGACAAGCATCTGTATGGCAATTTCTTGAGGGAGAGTGGGTTCACCAACACAAAAACGTCAATCATCGAATTACCCACAACGGCGATTTTGATGCTTGGACGCTGTTCGATCGCTCGATTGGAAATACTGAGTTAGGCTGGTGGTTAGAAAGAGTTTTGCATACTGCCAACCACGCGCGGGGAGATTCGCCCAAAATTGCGGGCATGATGGATCTACTCGTGACTCAAGGTATGTGGGATGCTTCGGTAAGATTAGCCTATCAACTGGCGATCGCTCCTTCAATCGAATCAGCCTTTGGCGGACAAAAACCCGCCGTTGATGCCCCGAATACAGCCCCTTCTCCACAAGAGATTGGTAATTGGGCAGCCACGTTTGAAAATATCTTCGTGCTGTATCGCAAGCTTTTAGCAGCCCCAGATTCTCCCGCCTCTAGCCAATACTTTTGTCGTCTGGAACACGATATTTTACAAGCAACGACTAACGATAGCTCGATGAGCCAATGGTCTTGGCAGAGAAGAGTCACCTTTGTCAGAACGGCAATTCATGCTTTCTTTCACAACGACTTACATCTTGCTACCAAAACGTTCATGTCCAGAGCCGAAGGGAGTTTTGGTTTAGTTACGGTTTCTACCCTAGAAGAAGGACGACTGGTACTGAGCGCTCAAGGACAACCAATGTCCGTTGGCTTCAATTGGCAAGACGGATACATGGTTTATGCCTCCGAACCAGCCGCAGTTGATGCTGTGTTACTGAATTTACCAGAGTCTTACCGTTTGGACTTAGACCAGAAAATGGGAGAAATTGCAATGGTTACAGCCAAAGACATTGCAATTTACTCAATGAGCCAAAAGTGCGAAGTCGCTTCATCAGACCTCAAAGATAGATGGATATCGATGGCAGACCATCCCTATCTGCCTCACGTTAAATATCCCGAAAACGATACTGTAGATCCCATTGCGGCTGATTGTCGAGAAATTCCGCCAATTCTGGCAGAAATTAGACTATCGTGGCAGAATTCAGCCTCACTCGATCGCCAAAGTGCAGATTATTTGGTTCAACTCTTTTGTGAAAAGGCGCATAAATTCGAGCAAAAGCGGCAAAAAATGGTGCGTGCTGGCTTGACCGGACACATGCAGCAATTACCGTCTGTCGATTTGCTCGTGACAGGTGTAGAAAATAGTTTGTGGCTGGGAGAGAGATTTGCTCAGGATTTAAAGATTGTCTTTCCGTGGCTAAACGTGCGGGTCATCTCTTCCAACGAAGTTTTGCAGCAACTTCAGCACGACTTTAGCAGCTTGCAGCTCGGTAAAGATTCAATTGTCCTAGCAATTACTCAATCGGGTCAAACCTTTCCTACGGTACAGGCGATTCATACCTTCGACCAGTTATATCGGCAAAACATTATCGGCGAGCTGTTTATCTTGACTGGAGAGTTAAGCAGCTTTTTAGGCTCTCGGGCGATTCAACCAAAGCACTCAAATACCGTACGTCACAACATCTTCGTCAATGGGAGCGGACGCAGAACTTCTGAACCTGCCACGATCGCAGTTGCCGCAGCTCAACATACTTTAACCGAATTATTACTATATCTAGCAAAGCAAGTCAAACATCATTTTCCTGACTCTAGCCCCTTTGGGATGACCTTGACTCAAGAAAGTCTCGCCGCCTTAGAAAAGATGAAGGATGACTTTCTCGATATCAATGTCGTGCAAATTATGGGGACAACTCCCACTGGAAACACAATTGAAACTGCGATCCGAAGAACTCTGATCGCAGGTGGTCGCACGTGGGCGCTCCATATCTTAGAAACGCCTCTCGCCTGGGGAATTCATGCTTTATATGTCGCAATTACAGTTGGATGGGCAATTCCTTTCGGTCACACAATTCCCCTAGCTAAGACAATTTTGGATCTGATTGTTTGGGCAGCTCACATACCTCAAGATGCACTTTTTTTGGGAATAGTCAATCCTGTTGTTAGTTTAATTGACATTGCCATATACATTTTCGGTTCGTGGCTCTGGACGTTGGGACTGAGGTATTTTCAAGGCAGGCAACTCCTCGCGCGAATTGGCAAAAGAACCTTGGTCATTGGTGACGTGCCTTGGGTGAGCAAATTATTAAAATCCTATGTCAGTAAATTGTTTTCGCTCAGCTATGGAATTGCTTCTTTAGAAGTTCACGGAGCAAATCCAGAAGACGATTTATTGCACGATTTTGGACACCGAGTCGTGAGAGGAACTTTGCTATTTTTGGGCGTACCCGATGGTAGACGGGGACAGAAGCAAAAACACCAAGAAAACGCTGCAATTATGACGGGTAAACAAGCAGACGGCGTGAGAAATATTGACGTGGGACCGGAAGTTGTTGTCATGGGTGCTAACCCTGAAATTGCCCGCAAAGGCTTTAGTAGCGCGATCGTTTTAGAAGGTAACGATGAGTATTTTTATTTCAGAAATGCCGCTTTTTACTTCAAAGAGCAAAATGCCGAAGATCAAAAAGAACTGATTGAGGATTTGAGAGAATCTCGATTTGGGGCTTTTGAGCGATTGCTAGCGAGTTACGTATTCTTCTGGGCTTTAGCGAAAAAAGTCGCTTCATTTCCTTTCTTGCGATACCAGCACTGGAAGTCTCAAAGCCGCACCAAGATTATGACAACTGCTGCACCAGTAGCAGGAATGAGCGTAGAAACACCAAAACAACTCTACCAACCAGACCGAGACGACAAGCCAGAAGTAGTTATTCGCGACTAGTAACGTCATTAGTCCCTAGCCGCTTATTCATGTATGATTAGGAGAGCTGTCTGAGTTGAATCAGACACAAATATCAGCTTCTCATACAGCTTGGAGATACACCTATGCTGACGCTTAAAATTGTCGTATATATCGTTGTTGGTTTTTTCTTGACGCTGTTCGTCTTTGGCTTCTTGTCTAATGACCCAGCTCGTAACCCCGGTCGGAGAGATCTCGACTAGGTAATGATAACTAGGTAACGATAAAAAGAAACCTTTACTAGCAAGTGATGTGAAAGCGCGTTTGGATTTGCCAACGCGCTAAATTTCTAGCAACAAGCGGTAAAGCTGTGCGTTGGTTGGTTATACTCTGGGCTGGTTGTTTGCATCTTTAGCTGAAATATGACTCAATCTGTGCCACCGCCCAAACCACCCGCTCTCGTTCAACATCTACCACCAAAGCCAATTTTCTCGCCCCGCAGTCGAGAAGAGCGACCTTTTGCTGTTGCTGAATTGTTGACAGCTAGATCTACTGCCTCCCCAGCAGCGACAACCAGAACCGCAGCCGCGATCGCCATAAAAAAGGCTGTGATGTTAGGTTCTGAAGTAACCGTTAGTTATGGTGCGGAGCAGTTTGATATTGCTCAGACAGATATAGGTATAGAACCAATTGGTAGGACAGAGAGGAAAAGACAGAAGGTAGAAGAAAATTTTATCTGCTCCGCTGCCGCTATCTGCCATCGTACTTCTGCCGTTAAAAGACCCGCGCAACCGATTCCGGCTTTTCGCCCGTCTGGGGCGATCGTCAAATTTAACAAGCTGTTGGCACAAGTCACGACACCAACAAACCCTTCAGAACTTAACCAAACTCGTCCTCAAGAATTAGATTTTCGCGCCCCTACACCTTCTAGCCCTTCTGGGCAAACGCAGCCGCCGCAACAAGCACCACAACCAACCCCTACCAATGTCCCAGCGACGAAACGCAGGGTGATAGAAGTCAATTCAGATCGTCAAGAATACGATGCCAATCGCCGCATCGTGACGGCAGAAGGTAGGGTTGAGGTGAGATTGCAAGATGGAGTCCTCAATGCCGATCGCTTGCAAGTTAGTATCCCGAATCTAATTGCTGTCGGTGAAGGTAATGTCGTCTACACCACAGGTAAACAAGTTTTAAGGGGAGAACGGTTCACATTCAACATCGTCCAAGATAGCGGGACGCTCCAAGGGGGTAGAGGAGAAATTTTTATTCCCTCAGCGAGTCAAGATTTTGCCGCTCCGCTTGAATCTGACGTGACTACGAGTAGCGTTTTGCCAGGTGGCGATCGCTTTACTCCCAACCAGCCATTACAGCAAGTCACCAATGCCGGAGGATTGAATATCAACTACGGCAGTAAAAGGGGCATAGCTGGCGTTCCTCCACTCAATCAAAAAGGTGGGACGGTAAAGCGGCTGCGATTTGAAGCCGAGACAATAAATTTCTACCGCGAAGGCTGGCAAGCACAAAATGTCAGAATCACAAACGACCCGTTTTCACCACCGGAGTTAGAGCTGAGGGCAGATCGGGTAACGTTAGTGCGAGAAACACCTCAACGCGATCGCATTCGCACCCAAAAGCAACGTTTGGTATTCGACCAAAGATTTTCATTACCAATTCCCCGCGACCAAGCAGTGATCGATCGCAACCAGCGCGAAACCAACCCCGCCTTAGCTCAAATTGGTTTTGATGGTGACGACCGTGGCGGAATTTTTATCGAACGCAATTTCCCTATTTTCAATGCCGATGCAGTCCAGTTCAGCGTTACGCCTCAGTTTTTCGTGCAAAAAGCTATAGATGAGGGGAATGGTAATTTCTTTGACTCAGAGTATTTTGGCTTGAGGGCAAATCTGAGGGCGAGTACGGGATTGAGAAATGCGATAACTGGTTCGGCAATCCTAACTAGTCTAGATTTTGGTGACTTAGAAGACAACTTGCGTGGCAGTTTGCGCTTTCAACAGTTAGTTGGCGGACGTTTAGCCCATACCGTCTCATTGGAAGCTAGCTACCGCGATCGCTTGTACAACGGTACTTTAGGATATCAAGATGTTCAAAGTAGCATTGGTGGAATTGTGAATTCTCCCATCGTGCCGTTGGGGAATACAGGTATTAATTTAAGCTATCAACTAGGTTATCAATATATCAACGCCAATACAGACCGCTTGGAATTGTTAGACACCGTGCGGGAAAACGATCGCGTTTCTCTCGGTCGCTTTCAAGGTAGTGTAGCTCTAAATCGCGGTTTTTTACTTTGGGAGGGAAAAGGTTTACCGGCAACAGCCGAGCAAGGACTGAAATACACCCCAGTTCCAGTCGTTCCCTACTTAGCAGCTTTTGCTGGTGTCACTGGAACTAGCAGTTTCTATAGTAACGGCGACAACCAATCAACCTTAATCGGTACGGTGGGACTAGAAGGGCAAATCGGTCATTTCTCTCGCCCATTTTTGGACTACACTCGCGTTAACGTCAGTTATTCCGAAGGGCTTCGCAGTGGCATCTCGCCATTTTTGTTTGACCGTGCTGCCGATACTCGGGTTTTAGGCTTTGGGTTTACCCAGCAACTTTACGGTCCTTTTCGCATCGGTTTTCAAACATCATTCAACCTAGATAACAACGACACGCTCAGTACCGACTACGTTTTAGAATACAGTCGGCGTACCTACGGCGTTGTCTTGCGCTACAATCCCGAACTAGAAATCGGTTCTATCAGCTTGCGAATTAGCGATTTCAACTGGACGGGTGGCGGCGATCCTTTCTCGACCACTGGAGTTCGTCCCGTGGTTGGTGGAGTGGAGAGAGGCGATTAAGACACCACGTTTCCTGCGGTAAATACTCGCCCGATCGCTTCTTCGACTGGCGGATCGGTAACGGTTAAATCGACGACTTCTAATTCTGCTAACATTTTTGCGACTGCTCGTGTCATTTCTTCGCGTTTGATGCAAAAACGTACCGATAGACCCGTAACGGCTTTAATTTCACCATAGGGTAGCAACTCCTCTTTAGATACAGGATGGGCAAGTTCTACCTGCACTTCGCGATAGGGAGAAAAATTATCTACAAGTTGGTCTAAACTACCATCGTAAACTAATTGTCCTTTATGAATCACCAAAACTCGCTGACAAAGGGCAGTAATATCTGCCATATAGTGGCTGGTTAACAGAATTGTTGCCCCATACCTTTGATTGTATTCCCGCAGAAATTCTCTCACTCCAACTTGCGCGTTTACGTCCAATCCTAAAGTCGGTTCGTCTAAAAATAAGACTTTAGGTTGATGCAGCAAGGCGGCTAGAAGTTCCGCTTTCATGCGTTCCCCCAAGGATAGTTTGCGCACGGGTTGATTCAGCTTACCTTGCAGGGAGAGCATTTCTGTTAATTCCCCGACACGGCGGCGATACTCTTGAGTCGAAAGTCCGTAAATTGCAGCATTGATTTTTAGCGAGTCTAAAGCTGGCAAATCCCAGATCAATTGTTGCTTCTGCCCCATAACTAAGGTTATTTGCCGCAGAAATTCCGGTTGGCGTTGAAAAGGAACGTGTCCGGCTACCCTGACTCGTCCGTTAGAAGGATGGATCAAACCCGTGAGCATTTTGAGCGTTGTCGTTTTGCCTGCTCCATTTGCCCCTAAAAAGCCGACGACTTCTCCAGGTTCAATTTGAAACGAAACTTGCTTAACTGCTTCAATTTGTCTGTACGTACGGCGAAAAAAATGACTGACAGTTCCTTTTAGTCCAGGCTCTTTTACTGCTACGGGATAGACTTTACTTAAATTTTCTACTAGGACAATAGACATAATCAGGGGAACTGGTAATAGGTAATGGGTAATTGGTAATGGGAAAGTTAAAAGTTAAAAGTCAAAAGTCAAAAATTACCGATCGCAAATGACGCATGACGAATGACCAACCACCAACTACCAACAACTAACAACTTTCATTAAAGAGAGGCTATAACCGAGTAATCTAACAGGCGCGCATACGTTAAGGATAAATCATTGACAGAAGAAAGGGCTTTTTGGTTGGCATGGGCGCAGGTTTCTGGCGTGGGTCCAGTGTTGTTACAGCGCTTACAGCAGCATTTTGGGACGCTGACAGCAGCTTGGCAAGCGAGTTCGGCGGCTTTACAAGCGGTGGAGGGGATGGGAACGCAGACACTCGAACAAGTTAATGCTGCGCGATCGCAACTGCATCCAGCAGAATTCCTCGTCAGCCACACAGCACAAAACCCCTACTTCTGGACACCCGCAGACAGCCATGAGTATCCCCGCCTGCTGTTAGAAATTGCTAGTCCGCCACCCGTGCTGTACTATCGCGGTATCGTGGATGAGGGAGAAAATCAAGGTAGTAAAGCGCTAATTGGAATTGTTGGCACGCGCAGTCCTTCTGAATATGGCAAGCGTTGGACGCGAAAAATTAGTATGGCACTTGCTCGTAATGGGTTCACCGTCGTGTCTGGGTTGGCAGAAGGCATTGATACGGAAGCACATCAAGGTTGTCTGGATGCAGGCGGAAGAACGATCGCGGTTTTGGGAACGGGAGTTGATATCGTCTATCCACCTCGAAATCGAAAGCTTTACGAGCAAATTGTCGAGCAAGGTTTAGTAGTCAGCGAATTTCCCAGTAAAACTCCTCCAGATCGCGCCCATTTTCCCCGTCGTAACCGGATTATTGCAGGTTTGTGCCGTGCAGTGTTGGTGATGGAAGCTCCTACTCGATCGGGTGCTTTGATTACGGCACGGTTTACGAATGATTTCGCGCGGGATGTTTACGTCTTACCCGGTAGTTTAGATAATCCGCGATCGCATGGTTGTTTGGGTTTGCTCAATAAGGGTGCTACCGTCATTTTAAGTGAAGGTCATTTGCTGGAATTGCTGGGAAGTCTGCCCCAAATCGATCCAGCGCCTGCTGCTTTCGAGCAATTAAGTTTACCTAATTTAGAACCAGAACTTCAGCAAGTGCTGACGACAATTGCTTCTGAGTTAATGTCCTTTGATGCGATCGTCCAGCAAACGGGCTATGCCACGGGCATAGTTGCTAGTGCTTTGTTACAGTTGGAATTGCTAGGGTTAGTATCTCAGTTACCAGGAATGCGGTATCAACGTTGTTAGGCTGAATCAGTTGTCAGACAGCAGGGAGCAGGGAGCAAGGGGAAGAGAGCAGAGCAACAACAACCATCAATCAACCATCAACCATCAACCATCAACTTACCCCTCATGTCACAATCTTCTCTAGAAGTACCCGCAGCAGTCTCCTTTGAGCAAGCGATCGCCTTAACTGAATCTTTGCTATCGCAAATAGAAGCAGGATCGCTCTCTGAAGCAGACATAGCCACTGTTATATCGGCATTAGTCAAGACAGAAAACGGTGCGAGGGGGTTTTTTGTAACTTACCTCACCTCAGCATCATCCGCAGCAGATTCTCCTTCCGCCGCCGTTGTCGAGGCACTGCGATCGAGTCCAGAAATTGTATCAGAGCTGTTAGTGAAAAATTTGGCTATGTCAACGGCACAAGCCATCTTTCACCGTCGCCAGCAAAAAGAAGACATGGCAAAAGGCTCGGAACAAGTCAGTCGCCGCACGACAAAGCTCATACAGCTCGTCGATTTGCCTCAAGTACGCGATCGCGCCCAACAACTCATGCAGTCAGCCAAAACTGGAGAAGGCAACTACAAAGGCTTTTTAGAACGCTGGAATTATGATATCGAGCAAAAACAAGCGATTTGTCAAGCTTTAGAGCAAATAAATTAATTTTTCTTCACGCACCACGCATCACTCATCACTCACCACTTTTGATTGTGCCAGTTAAAAGACCGGAATCGAGTCCGATCGTTTTGTAGAAAATATTAGGCACACTAAGGCAAGAGTGAAAATTGCTTTCTGTGCTGCCCAGACGAGATGGCAATTACGTGTGTGGTGATGAGGAAAGAGTTATGTTTCAAAGAATATTATTAGCTTTATCGATCACTTTATCCCTCTATTTATTTTGGGGAATCCGCTTACAACCAAATACTTCTAGGGTAGAGCGTCAGACTTATTTTGCCGAGATCACAAGTTTTGCATATCTTAACAAAAACTTAGTAAAAGGCAATTGAGCGTGACGATCGAACGATATTCTTTTAAATAAAAGCGATCGTTCTCTACTCGTTTCCCTAATATTTGGCTTGAGTTGTAGGGTGGGCATTGCCCACCCTACTTATTTTAAGCTCTAGCTATCAATTATCCCTTCAGCAACGATTCCCCGCCATCAATCCACATTTCCGTACCTGTAATGTGACTAGAAGCATCGGAAGCTAAGAATAAAACTAATTGAGCAACTTGTTCCGATGTTCCTGGCTTACCATCTGTTAAAGGAACTTTGCCTTCGGGAAACTCTACAGGTTCCTTAATTTCTTCTAAATTGCGTCGTTCGGTATTCTCATCAATACTAGTCTCGATCGCCCCAGGACAAATCACATTTACCCGAACTCTGTGTTCTGCCAACTCTAAAGCAACCATTTTAGTAAAAGCAACTTGAGCCGCTTTCGTACAAGAATATGCAGTTGCACCTGTATTACTAAAAACCCGCGTTCCATTAATTGATGAAGTGATAATGATGGACGAACCCGGTTGTTTTTTCAAATAAGGTACGGCGTACTTAACTGTTAAAAAAGTTCCTGTCAGATTAATGTTTATTGTCTTATTCCACTCTTCGGGCGTTAATTCCTCCAAAGATGCCCAAACACCATTAATTCCCGCATTTGCAAAAACAATATCTAACCGTCCCCACTCATCAGCAGCTTTTTGATTCGCTTGTTGCATCTGTTCGGGTTTGGAAATATCACCAATTACAGATATTGCCGTACCCCCACTCGATTCAATTTCAGCTAGAGTTTTCTGTAATTCATCTTCAGAACGTCCCAACAGTGCAACTTTCGCCCCTTCTTTTGCCATCAGCTTAGCGGCTGCTTTGCCAATTCCAGAACCCGCGCCCGTCACTAATGCGACTTTTCCTGCCAATTGCATAAATATATCTCCCTATGCTCTGACAGCTGTTTATCACGCGGTCGAGAGATCGGTCATACTGCTGAGGTGGTAATAGGTAGTTGGCAATGGCAAAGTCAAAAATCGAAAGTTAAAATTCAAAACTTCTCTCTTATCTAACTCACCAACTACCAACTACCAACTACCAATTACCCAGCTTGATATCCTTCAACTGTAAAACCCGCAGCTACGATTGACTGCTTAATTGTCTCTTCTGATGCCGCAGATTCTACCGTTACCGTCTTAGCATCGACATCGACATCGACTTTAGCATCGGGTTCCATCGTATGGATAGTTTCGGTAATCGTCTCTGCACAACCATCACACTTAATATCGGGTACTTTTAGTTTGAGTGCCATAGCAAAAGTGAAAATTCGTCATTTTTTGTCTTCAGGCTTCAATCTTATCGACTCAAGGCGCGATCGCTCATGACTCTTCAGCTAGATTTGTGAATTGTCGGGAGTGAGGTGTAGAGACGTTACATGTAACGTCTCTACACCTCTGATAACTGATAACTGACAACTGATGACAGGTAGCTGTAACTAGAGCTGAAATGCAAAAATATATTGAGCGGGAGTCGTAAGTCGTGAGTCGTGAGTCGTGAGTTGAGAAAAGTCAACTACCAACTACCAACTACCAACTACCAACTACCAACTACCGCGTTCCCAATCACCCCCAGCGCCATGCAGTATCTTAGTGGTAACGAAATTCGGCAAAAGTTTTTAGAATTCTATTCCCAAAGAGGACATCAGATCCTCGCTAGTGCATCCCTCGTGCCAGAAGATCCTACCGTATTACTGACGATCGCGGGGATGTTACCATTTAAACCAATTTTTCTGGGACAGCGATCGCCTGAGTTTAAACGCGCTACGTCATCTCAAAAGTGTATCCGCACTAATGATATTGAAAATGTCGGACGCACGGCAAGGCATCACACTTTTTTTGAGATGCTAGGCAATTTCAGCTTTGGTGACTATTTTAAGGAACAAGCGATCGCTTGGGGATGGGAGATATCGACAACAGTTTTTGGCTTACCTCCAGAACGCTTAGTTGCTAGCGTGTTTGAGTCAGATGACGAAGCTTATGCTATCTGGCGGGATAAGATTGGCGTTCCTGAAGCCAGAATCAAGCGCATGGGGGAAGATGATAACTTCTGGTATTCTGGTCCTACAGGTCCATGCGGTCCTTGCTCGGAAATATACTACGATTTTCACCCCGAACGCGGTGACGCAAATATCGATTTAGAAGATGATACGCGGTTTATCGAGTTCTACAACTTGGTATTCATGCAATACAACCGCGATGCAGAAGGTAATCTCACACCCCTGGCTAAGAAAAATATCGATACGGGAATGGGACTGGAACGGATGGCGCAGATCCTCCAGAAAGTTCCGAATAACTATGAAACCGATCTCATCTTCCCAATTATCAAAACAGCAGCAGAAATTGCAGGAATTG
The DNA here is from genome assembly GCF_003015105.1 of Chroococcidiopsis sp. CCALA 051. Lineage (NCBI taxonomy): Bacteria > Bacillati > Cyanobacteriota > Cyanophyceae > Chroococcidiopsidales > Chroococcidiopsidaceae > Chroococcidiopsis > Chroococcidiopsis sp. CCALA 051. The sequence continues at coordinate 48,502 of NZ_PYCI01000002.1, forward strand.
ATTACAACAACTGTGATGAGAAAACCAAAGTTTCTTTGAAAGTGATTGGCGATCATATCCGTGCTGTGATGCACATGATTGCGGATGAAATTCGCGCTTCAAATACAGGACGGGGTTACGTTTTACGGCGGTTAATTCGGCGTGTCGTCCGACATGGAAGATTAATTGGGGTTTATCGTAGAGACGTTACATGTAACGTCTTTACACCTGAAGTAGTAGAAACCGCGATCGCGCTGTCTGAATCTGCTTATCCTAACGTGCGCGTGCGAGAAGCACAAATCAAAGCTGAGTTGCAACGAGAAGAATCGCAATTCCTCAAAACTTTAGAACGCGGCGAGAAACTGCTGGATGAGATTATCGAAACGGCAAAACAGCAGAAGCAAACTCAAATTAGCGGCGAGAGTGCTTTTACTCTCTACGATACCTACGGTTTTCCTTTGGAATTAACCCAAGAAGTTGCTGAAGAATATAACCTCACTGTTGATGTAGATAGCTTTGAGGTGGAAATGGAAAAACAGCGCGAACGGGCAAAAGAAGCACACGAAACCATCGATCTCACCGTACAAGGTTCGTTAGATAAACTTGCCGAGCATATCCACGCTACAGAATTTGTGGGATACACTCAACCAGTGGCTACGGCTGAAATTAAAGTGCTGCTGATGGCTGGACAATGCGTTGAGGAAGCCGAAGCAGGACAAGACGTACAAATTGTCCTTGACAAAACACCATTTTATGCTGAATCAGGCGGGCAAATAGGCGATCGCGGTTATCTGTCTGGCGATGCGATTTTGGTTCGGGTTGAAGATGTGAAGAAAGAATCCGATTTCTTCGTACATTTCGGCAGAATTGAACGCGGGACTTTACGTGTAGGAGATAAGGTAACAGCCCAAATCGATCGTGCTTGTCGTCGTCGCGCCCAAGCTAATCATAGCGCCACGCATTTACTACAAGCTGCTTTGAAAAAGATTGTCGATGAATCAATTTCGCAAGCAGGTTCTTTAGTAGACTTCACAAAATTGCGATTTGATTTTAACTGTCCTCGTCCGGTGACACCAGACGAGTTACAACAAATTGAGGAGACAATTAATACTTGGATTGCGGAAGCACATACAGCCGAAATTTCCATTTTGCCACTAGCAGAAGCTAAAGCTAGAGGTGCAGTTGCGATGTTTGGCGAGAAATACGGCGAGGAAGTGCGCGTATTAGATTTCCCTGGCGTATCGATGGAATTATGCGGTGGTACTCACGTCAGCAATACAGCCGAAATTGGCGTATTTAAAATTATTTCTGAAGCTGGTGTCGCTTCGGGAGTAAGAAGAATTGAAGCGGTGGCTGGTTCCGCCGTGTTAGATTACCTAAATGTTAGGGATAAAGTTGTTAAAGATTTAAGCGATCGCTTTAAGGTAAAACCGGAAGAATTACCAGATCGAATTACAACTTTGCAATCCGAACTCAAAACCACTCAAAAGCAACTCGACACCCTCAAAGCACAACTTGCTTTAGCAAAATCTGAATCGCTTCTAACACAAGCTGAATCGGTGGGAGAATTCAAATATGTCGTTGCCCAAATGGAAGCTGTCGATCCAGAATCTTTAAAAACAGCTGCTGAAAGATTGTTGCAAAAATTAGGCAATGGTGCTGTCGTTTTGGGTTCCGTTCCTGAAGAGGGAAAGGTAAGTTTGGTTGCAGCTTTTAGTCCAGAAGTGAATAAAAAAGGCTTGCAAGCTGGCAAATTTATCGGTGCGATCGCGCTTATTTGTGGTGGTGGCGGCGGTGGTAGACCAAATTTAGCCCAAGCTGGCGGACGAGATGCAAGTAAGCTACCAGAAGCCTTAGAAATGGCTCAAAAAGAGTTGCGATCGGCTTTGAGTTAGGTTTAAGGGTGGGCAATTGCCTACCCTCTAAATTATGGTTGTTGACTATTGTTGTTGACCGCCAAACATACCACCAAGATTCCCTAACTGCTGCTGTACTTGTCCAGCCATACCTGCGGCTGCATCGGCTGCAAGGAAGTTATCTAACTGAGATGCCATTGGTTCGGGTAGCTTAGTTTTGACAAAACCAAGAGCCATTTCCACTGCTTGCCGTGCTTGATCTTCAGAAATTCCCGTTCTGCTACTGATTTGATTGATAAGCTCATTCATACTCTTTCTGTCTGGGAAAGACTACATAGAGACAATACCATACTTAAGGCGTATGTCTATAGGTAGAAAATAGCGATATTCAGTTGATAAAGAAATCAAATTAACCACTGTGAATAAAAAATTTTTATTTAAAATATCTTATTGCAAAGAGTGGAAAATATAAGAGATTTATTGTCTTTATAATTTATACTCGATCGCATACCGATAATTACTGAGGTAACAATGAAAATAATTCTGAATAGTCAAAAATGAAAGTAGCAATTTGCACAGTCAAAAAAATAGGTTCAACAAAAATATAGTTTTTAGTAGCTAGCAATAGGCTTAAACACATGTTCTGCGGGAGTTATACCAATGACATCAAAAGTAGAATTAAGCGATCGCCCAGACATTATTTACCCAGATAGTGACGGTCAGCCAATGTCCGACAATACAAAGCAGTTTCGCTGGATCGTCACAATCAAAGAAGGATTAGAATATTTATTTAAAGACGACTCAAATGTATTTATAGCAGGAGATTTGTTGTGGTATCCCGTAGAAGGAGACAACGTAATTCGTGCTGCACCTGATGCAATGGTTGTCTTTGGTAGACCAAAAGGAGATAGAGGTTCTTATCAACAATGGAAAGAAAATAATATTGCGCCTCAAGTTGTATTTGAAGTGCGTTCCCCTGGTAATACCCAAACAGAATTAGATAAGAAACTTGTATTTTACGATCGCCACGGAGTAGAAGAATATTATCTATACGACCCCGATCGCGGCGATTTAAGCGGTTGGTTGCGTCGTGACAATCGGCTAGACGTTATCGATCCAATTCTAGGCTGGGTTAGTCCCCGCTTAGGTGTAAGATTTGAAATGGCTGGTACGGAACTGGAACTTTATCGACCCGATGGCGAGAGATTTACCAGTTATGTTGAATTAGCAGCCTTGAGAGAACAGGAAAGGCAAGCTAGAGAACAGGCACAGCAACGACTAGAACAGGAAAGACTACGTTCCCAAAGATTAGCAGAAAAACTAAAGGAATTAGGCATCGATCCTGATGAAGTGTAGTCAGTTGTCATTGGTCATTGGTCATTTGTCGTTTGTCGGTTGCTGACAACTGATAACTGATAACTGTTCACTGATAACGAGTTTCCACCAGCTTAATTGCACGGCTGACGCTTTCAGGTAGAATCACGACTAAACTACCATCAGTTGCAGTATCCAAGGCAGTGTTAATTGCTGTGGTTTCGTCGAGGATGGTTTCGTAGTGAAAATCGGGTTTTTCCTCTTCAATGCCTTGACGAATGAGTTCGGCAGCTTCACCACGGGGGCGATCGCGGGTGTCATCATCTTCTTTAACAATAATGCGATCGAAGATTCCTGCTGCTAGTCTACCCAGGTTAAGTAAATCTTCATCGCGGCGATCGCCTGGACCCCCCACTACACCGATCCGTTCTCCCGTATGATGCCGGACAAAATCACCCATTGCTTGATAACTCGCCCCATTATGAGCGTAGTCAATTAAAGCTTGATATTTGCCCAAGTCGAATAAATTCATTCGTCCTGGAGTTTGACTGGTCGATGGTTTAAAGGCAATCAAGGCAGCGCGAATATCCTCAATTTTTACACCTTGCACGAAGGCGGCTAGACTGGCAGCTAAAGCATTGGCGATCGCAAAGTTAGCTTTTCCGCCTAATGTCAGCGGTACGTTTACTGCTTGTTCGATCTGTTCCGACCAATCTTGTTTTCTAAATGTTAAATAACCGTTTTCGTAAACTGCGGCAAGTCCCCCCTGTTGGACATGCGACTGGACGATTTCGTGATCTGGCTGCATGGAGAAATAAGCGATCTGCGCCTTAACCCGCTTTGCCATCGCCGCCACTAAAGGATCGTCAGCATTCAGGACAGCATAACCTTCAGGCATGACTGTTTCTGCAACCACGCTTTTGACATATGCCAAGTCTTCCACTGTATCGATCCCGTCAATTCCTAAATGATCGGCGGCGACATTCAAGACAACACCCACATCGCAAGTCGGAAAGCCCAAACCAGAACGCAAAATTCCGCCCCGCGCCGCTTCCAAAATTGCAACTTCTGTCATCGGGTCTTGCAGAATCAACCTCGCACTGTGGGGACCCGTATTATCCCCTGCTTCCACAAGGCGATCGTCTATATACGTCCCATCGGTAGTCGTGTAGCCAACAATGCGTTTGGTTTGGCGAAACATCTGGGCAGTTAAACGGGTGGTCGTCGTTTTGCCATTAGTTCCTGTAATTGCCACAATCGGAATGCGGCTGGGAGTGCCAGGAGGAAACAGCATATTCAAGACTGCTTCCCCCACCGGACGCGGTAAACCCTGGCTGGGATGAGTGTGCATCCGAAAACCAGGCGCAGCATTCACTTCAACAACTACACCGCCAACTTCTGCTAGGGGACGGGAGATGTCGGGGGTAACAATATCGATACCAGCAATATCCAGTCCGATGATTTTTGCGACCCTTACCGCTAAATAGATGTTATCAGAGTGAATTTCATCGGTGCGATCGATCGCAATTCCACCCGTACTCAGATTAGCTGTTGCCCGTAAATAGCAGATTTCTCCTTCTCTCAGCACCGTATCCAGGCTATACCTTTGCTGGCGCAGAAGTTCAAAACTGCTACGGTCTAATTCGATCCGCGTCATCACGTTATCGTGTCCTTGCCCTCGGCGCGGATTGCGATTTACCATTTCAATTAGTTCGTTAATCGTAGAACGCCCATCCCCCAGTACATGGGCGGGGACTCGTTCGGCAACAGCAGCAACTTTCCCATCTATAACTAATACGCGGTGGTCGCGTCCCGTGTAATAACGCTCGACAATGACAGCCCGAGATTTTGAGACTACGCTTGCCGCATCGTAAGCTGCTTCTGCATCTTTCCAGGTATTTATATCCAGCGCCACACCTCTGCCATGATTGCCATCGAGGGGCTTAATTGCCACGGGAAAGCCGCCTACAGCATCGATCGCATTTTCTAACTCGTCAAAATAGCTAATCGTCATGCCACGCGGAACGGGAACCCCTGCATCTTGAAGAATGCGTTTCGTTCCTTCCTTGTCTCCCGCTAGCTCGATACCTAAAATACTAGTGCGATCGCTTTGCGTTGCCTGAATTCGATGCTGGTAGGCTCCATAACCTAACTGAATTAAAAACCGCGCCCCCAATTGCAGCCAAGGAATACCTCTTGCCTCCGCAGCTTTGACAATTGCTTCCGTGCTTGGACCCAGCGCCGCCTCTGCCCCAAGTCTCTGCAAATCTTGCAAATCTTGCCGTAAATCGTCGGGATGATAGCGTCCTTTATCTGCGATACTTTCGCACAATCGCACGGCAGCCCTCGCCGCATAGCGCCCCGCTTCTGAAACTTGATATTCAAAGATGACGTAATAAACTCCACGAGTTGCAGTCTTTCTAGTACGGCTGAAACTCACGGGCATCCCAGCTAAAGTTTGCAATTCTAACGCCACATGTTCGACGACTTCCTCCATCCACAAACAGCCGTCCTGCAACCGATCTAAAAACTTTTCTCCCAAATCGCACTCGCGATCGCCCAAACTCGGTAATGCCTCAGTCAGCCCCTTTACAAAGCCAGAAATTCTATTCGGTTTGCGATCGCTCAAATCTTGCAAATCGAGACGCAAGACAATCAGCTTGTGGTCTTGGATACTCCAATAATTGGGACCTTGTAACGTCTGAATCTTGAGTATTTTCATCGCAGTTTTTTCGATTGATAACTAGCGATCTGGTCATTCCACTGTAATTTCTGGCTCCACGTTTATCTTCCCATGACTTGCAAAAGAATTTTTACTCATTCTCCTAGCAATTTGCAGTTAATATCAAAGCTACTTAGCGTTCTTCTTCGCGCCTTTGCGTCTACTCTCCGAGAAGCCACTTCGTGTCTTTGCACGACACAAATCTTCTCTATAGCTGTAACTTGGTACAGCTATAATAATATATTCCTCGTCATTCCCCCTAATAATTAAAGTACTAATTTTCACAAAAAATCAGTAATCCTCGATACTAATTTATTTCAATAACAAAGACACGAGAACTGCGATCGCCAAATCATCCAACTAAGTACGACAAAAATCTAAAAGCAATTCCAACTCCGCAATCATTTTAAACGGATTCTTAGCTTGAAAAACAGATGCGATCGCAACTTCGTATGGATTTCTACCCATCTGCCTCACTGCTTTGATTGCTTCTCGGTTAGAAAAACCGCGACCACCTACCAACCATGCCGCTAAAACATGACCCGTGCGCCCAACACCCCCACTGCAATGCACGACAACTTTCTCGCCCTGTCGGTCGGCTTCCAGTAAAAATGGTAAAATCTTCCCTGTCAGTGTTTCAGGCTCAGCAAGCGTAAAATCTTCAATTGGTGTCCAGCAAACTTGTTGAGTGCCAAATTCTCGTGCATAAGTGCCAAGTAAATCTGAGTAGGGAGCGAGTTGCTTTTGGGGAAGCAAACAGCAGACTCGTTTGACATCTTGCCCTTGCATATATTCCAGCCAACCTCGTACTTGTGCTTCTGAATAGCCAGGTCGAGCCGAGCCGAATACAATTGTTTCTTGCTTGGAAGCTGGTGCAAATTTGTACATAGTTTCTCTATTCTGCGATCGTAATTACAGTTTCTATGTTTTCTGCAACACATCGGCACTGATTGCTGTTCTGATATGATTCAGGAGCAATTCAAATTGTATTGAATAACAACTATTTTTGTGGTTCGCGTCAATTATGCGTGGACGCGGAAACCTCTTGGGACAATAGCTCAAATATTTGTTCAAGTTAATTGTTCAAGCTAATAGCGAGTCCAAAAATAATTGATATCAAATTAAATCGATACTGAATCATCATGTATAAGCGTGAGGAGCGGATAGTTGTGACATTTACCAAATTGAAACTACTAGGTGCATTACTCATTGGCACATTAGTAACTCCACAAATCGTCTCTCTTACTTGGGCTAAGCCTGCACAGGCTGCTCCAAAACCAACGGGCAATGGCGCGATCTTCTTCCATCCTGATGGAACTTCGGCTAGCCACTGGGATGTAACTCGTATTCTTAATTACGGTTCAGATGGAGAACTCAACTGGGATCGCTTGCCTTTTATTGCACCCTATCGCGGTCATCTAGCAGACTTGTTAGGAGGAACCTCTAATGCTGGTGCTGTAACTCATGCAACTGGTACTCGTGCCTACTCAGCTTCCTTTGGACTAGATCCTGAAGGCAACGAGTATCTCTCAGCTAATGGCACTACGAACACCATTATGGAAGAGGCTGTAAAAGCTGGTCTTGGTACTGCACTAGTTCAATCTGGTTCTCTGATAGAGCCAGGTACGGCTGCCTTTGTATCAGAAGCAAGAAGGCGACAAGATTACGAAGAGATTGCTTTGGAAGTCGTCAAATCTGGTGTAGACATCATGCTCGGCGCAGGGGAAGAGTGGCTTTTGCCTCAAGGTACTCAAGGACGCTTTGGTATAGGCAAACGCACTGATAGACGCAACTTAATTAAGGAGCTACAATCCCAAGGCTACACCGTTGTTTATACCCGTGACGAGCTGTTTAGTCTACCCAAAGAAGTTACTAAGGTCTTTGGAGTGTTCAATGTGGAAGACACTTTCAACGATCGCACTGAAGAAGAGTTACGGGCGCAAGGGTTGCCCAATTACATTCCTAGCGCTCCAACAATCGCCGAGATGACTGAATTCGCACTCAACCGTGTCTCTGGTGATAAACAAGGCTTTTTAGTGGTAATTGAGGAAGAAGGAACTGATAACTTTTGCAATAACCTCAACGCATCTGGCTGCCTTGAAGCCTTCAAACGCGCCGATGATGCAGCAGGAACTATCCTCAATTTCATCGAGCAAAACCCCAACACCTTCATGGTGACTGCAAGCGATAGCAATGCTGGTGGGATGCAGTTACTCGATGTCGAATCGGCTGATGAACCGCTGCCAGCCAATGATGAAGTCAGCGGTTCTGCAATCGATGGCGTGGATGGAACCGGAACAAAACCCTTTATATCCGCTCCCGATTTAAATGGTAATTCCTTCCCCTTTGCAGTCGAATGGGGATCTGGTGATGACGTGGGTAGCGGTGTTATTGCTCGTGCGGCAGGACTGAATGCAGAAGAACTGATGCCTACAACAGGTATTAGCAACACTGACATTTACCGTATGCTTTACTTCACTCTTTTTGGTGAGAAAATTCCTGGTGATAGAGAGACAAAAGCTCGTACAGGTAAATGAGTTCAGTTCTTCAACTTACAACTGGGGTATAAGTAACTTTGTTACTTATACCCCATTATTTCTACAGTTCCATCCAGGTAAGTCAAGCGTACTTTAGTCTCTTCTAATAATGCTGCGATCGCCTCAAATTTCTCCCACGAAATATCGTACAGCGTCACGCAATTGTCCTGAAGCTGTTGAGTTTGAAACATCTTTTTTCCTCCACACATTAAGTATGAATAACAAAAGGAACTTTATCGCGGTGGAACAGCAGGACTCGCAGCAGCTTGAGACACCACCTCAGACGATGGCATTCTACTATGGGAAACCCACTTATTCGCGATTGGCATTCGCCAGCCAGTACCAAAAGCGCGATCGGTAATTTTCAAGCCAGGAGGCGCTTGACGACGTTTAAATTCCGCTTTGACGACGAGTTGCACGACGCGATCGACTACAGCCGCATCATGTCCGGCAGCAACAATTTGCGCCGCCGATTGATGCTCTTGAATCAACTTTTGTAAAATATCGTCCAAAGTATCGTAGTCAGGTAGAGAATCTTGGTCTAATTGACCTGGTTTCAACTCTGCGCTGGGGGGTTTGTTGATGACGTTTTCGGGAATAATTGCTGTTTGGTAATTGGTAATTGGTAATTGGTAATTGGTAGTTGGTAGCTGGTAGTTGGTAGTTGGCAAATTCTCCCTTGTCTCCCCCCTCTCCCTTGTCTCCCTTGTCTCCCTTGTCTCATCCTCTTGCCTCTCGCCTCTCGCCTCTTGCCTTTGAGAATTCAGCCAGCGACAGATCGAATAGACACGGGTTTTGGGAACATCTGCGATCGCGGCTAGTCCTCCATTCATGTCGCCGTAAAGGGTACAGTAACCCACAGCCATTTCTGACTTATTACCAGTAGAAAGCAGGAGATAGCCAAATTTGTTGGCAACCGCCATGAGTAAATTGCCGCGAATCCGCGATTGAATATTTTCCTCAGCAATGCCAAAAGGCGTACCAGCAAACAACGGTTCTAAAGTTTTGTCATAACCTTGCATTAACTCTTCAATCGGGATAATCTGAGTTAATATGCCCAAATTCTTGCCTAATTCCACGGCATCTTGAACTGAGTGTTCCGAACTGTAGGGAGAAGGCATGAGTACGCCAAGGACATTCTCTTTACCTAACGCTGCGGTGGCGATCGCTGCTACCAGTGATGAATCAATTCCCCCGCTCAAACCGAGTACGACTTTAGAAAAGCCACACTTGCGCGTGTAGTCTCGCACGCCTAAAACAAGTGCCTGCCAAATTTCCTCATCTAGATTTGCAGGCGTTGGAGCAATTTTACTTGGTTGTAAATCTCCTGCTTGCTCGTCGTATTCTACAATTAATAAATCTGTCTCAAACGCCCGCGCGCGGCAAACCATTTCTCCCGCACGATTAAAGCCAACGCTACAACCATCAAAAATCAGGTCGTCATTCGCTCCAACTTGGTTAGTATACAATACCGGAATTTGGTGACGCATAGAGCCATGTTGCAACATTGCTTCTCGTACCTGCTGCTTGTTGGCGCTATAGGGAGAAGCGGATAAATTCACAACCAGATCGACTCCCTGTTGAATTAACTCCTCAATTGGATTAATCGCATAGCTGCGCCTACCCCAAAATTCTTCGTCATTCCATAAGTCTTCGCAGATGGTGACTCCAATTTTGAGTGGTGCGTGGTGTGTGGGTAGGGGCGCACGGCTGTGCGCCCCTACAAATCCTTCCAAAACTAGAGAACTCGCCTCCAATCCCGGTTCAAAATAACGGTATTCGTCGAATACGTCGTAGGTGGGTAGGAGGCGCTTGTGAAAGATTTGTTGAATTTTGCCTTTCTGTAGTAGAGCAATACTGTTAAATAATGGCTTACCACCAAAAGCAAGCGATCGCTCGTTAAGTCGAACGCAACCTACCAAAACTGCCATTTGAGATGGTAATTCTTCAGCTAGCCGTTGCAAAGTTGCTCCCATTTGAGAGACAAAACTAGGGTCTAGGAGTAAATCTCGTGGTGGATAGCCGCACAAAGATAATTCTGGTGTCAGCAACAACCGCACGCTCTGTTTTTCAGCTTGTTGCGCTGCTGCTAAAATTTGCTGAGCATTTCCATTTAAGTCGCCAATTGTAGGATTGAGTTGAGCGATCGCAATTTTCATAATTGGTAATTGGTAATTGGTAATTGGTAATTGGTAATTGGTAATTGGTAATTGGTAATTGGTAATTGGTAGTTGCTCCTCTGCACCTGAAGCTCTCTTACTCTGCTCCCTGCACTGAAGCGCTCCCTGCTCCCTTGTTCCCCAACTCCCGTTTTACCAGTGAGGAGTCTATATCTTGCAATTTGGCGCAGCCGCTTAATGCCATTGCTAAACTGAGTTCGTCGCGTAAAATTTTAATGACGTGCTGTACTCCTGTCTCACCTGCTACGGCTAAACCCCACAATACGGGACGACCGATCAGAACAGCTTTTGCTCCCAATGCTAGCGCCTTTAAAATGTCAGTACCACGTCTAATCCCACCGTCCATTAAGACTTCAGCACGATCGCCTACAGCAGCGACAATTTGAGATACAACGTCAATAGTTGCGATCGCTCCATCGAGTTGTCTACCACCATGATTTGAGATAATAATTGCCTCAGCGCCAACTTCTACGGCACGTATTGCATCATCTGGACGTAAAATTCCTTTGACAACAAGTGGTAATGGTACGAGCGATCGCAACCATGCTAAATCTGTCCAAGTTACGCCAGGATCGAGTTGTTCGGCAAAATAGGCAAATAAACCCGACTCGCCTTGACGGTGGGGAATGTCTAAATCTTTGTCTTGTAAATTACACAAATTAGCCAATTCCATGCCTTGAGGGAGGACGAATTGATTGCGCGTATCCCTCTCTCGTCTCCCTAGAAATGGCGCATCTACGGTGACGCAAAGCGCCTTTGCGCCGCACTGGTAGGCGTACTCTACTAAAGCGCGAGTTAAATTGCGATCGCGATGAATATATAACTGAAACCAAGTCTGAGGGTTGGCGATCGCGACTTCTGCCATACTCTTAGTAGCTAGCGTACTCAACACCATCCCAATACCTGAATGAGCCGCCGCCTTTGCTGTAGCAACCTCCCCTGTGGGATCGGCAAGACACTGAAAAGCCATTGGTGCAATGAGGATTGGCGCACTCAAAGATTGTCCTAAAATTGTCGTACTCAAATCTCGTTGACTCACATCCACCAACATGCGTGGATGCAATCGGTAGCGATTGAAAGCAGCACGATTATCATTTAACGTCACTTCATCCCAAGCGCCGCTAGCGTAGTAATCCCAAGCCATTTGAGATAAGTGTTTGTGTGCCAGCGTTTCATATTCAAATAGATTGATTGGGTTGGATGGAATCATAATTATTTCGATTCCCAGTGCTTCAATTCTTCTTCGATAAAATAGCCAACTAAATCTCGATAGATCTTTTCAATTGCATCAGGATTTAGCTCGGCTTCTTCCGCCCAAATTCGTCGCTGTTGTAACATGGCATTCAACCGATCTATAGCCTTTACACCATCAGCATCTTTTTTAAATTGAGCCGCTGCTTTCACATAATTAAATCGCTGACCCAGCAATTCTATAACTTGGCGATCGATCGCATCAATTTCTTGTCGAATCGCATGAATATTTAAACACTCTTCCGGTACTTTCATAAATCAGTTATCAGTTATCAGTGACTAGTGGCTAGTGGCTAGTCGCTAGCCACTCACCCATTACCCATTACCCATTTAAATAAACACCAAAGGCTTATCTTTAAAAGGAGCAAATGCCTCCGCATTAAATCTATATAGACTAGCTGGACGACCTGCACCTCGCGATACTTTAATTCCCGTGTCGCATAAAAAACCTAATTTTAATAACTTGGCTCGAAAGTTAGAATAATCAGAAAAGTTCTCGCCTAAAACTGTGGTATAAAGCTGATATAAATCGCTTAAAGTAAACATTTCCGGCAACACTTCAAATGCGACTGGACTATATTCCAACTTATTTCGCAAACGCCGATGTCCGTATGCCAATATCTCATTGTGATCGAAAGCTAATTGTGGCACTTCCTTAACGGGATACCAAGCAATCCCACTCACTCCATCGGCAATGAGTTCTGCATCCTCAAATCTGACTAAGGCAAAATAACTCACGGAGAGATATCGGATTCCAAAACTATTAGCTTCCTCGCGCGGATCGCGGTGAGGTCCCCCAAATGTATATAACTGTTCTAGATAGAGATTTTTGGCTCTAATTTTTTCTGCCAAAATCCGATAAGCAGCATTTTCTAATGATTCTCCTTGACGCACCAATGTACCAGGTAAACCCCAGTAATTTACAAAAGGTTCCTGATGGCGCATAACTAACAGTACCAAAAGCCGATTTTGAGAAGTATCAACGGAGAAAATAACGCTATCAACTCCAACTTTAAAATCAGCTAAAGGTTGCGAACTTACCGGATCGATAACTTTTCTTTGGGTGCGTCCTGGCATTTGTACAAATGCTGTTGGTGAATGTATGCCTTGACTTGTGGGGTAACGGCTTCTGGATCGCAGCGATCGCGATACGCTGTAGAAGAGACATCTAAACCAGTCAAATCGGCGATCGCAATCTTTGCCCCTAACTCGCGCAAGCGTGCCAAATCCGATTCCTCTATTCCATATCCTGGGCGCGGTATAACTAGTAATTGTACCTGCTGTAACAAATCTTTAATTAGATACCAACGGGGTAATTGTTCGATTAAATCTGCACCAATAACTAACGTTAGTTCTACTTGTCCCCATTGTTGCGCCTTTTCCACTGTTTCCAGCGTTCGATGGCTGCTCAACTCTTGATAAAACCCAATATTCTGCCGTTGAGGTTTAATCTCAGCAATTAACAGTTGCAACATTTGAGCGCGATGGTGTAACGGCGTTTGCTGCGACTTGAACGGGTTATCTGCTGCCCAAACCGCTACGCGATCGTAACGTTCTGCCAGCCAACACAAAATTGCTTGATGTCCTGCTGTCGGTGGATCGGCACTCGTACCAAATAAAGCAATCCTCATTATCTTCCTTCGCTAGCTACAATCCTGGGCGGTTGGTGTTTTGTTGTCTCTGTTAACTCCTGCAAAGCAGCAGAAATTTGTACTTCTACTGTTGTAGGATTGTCCAATTGCCTGCACTGGGTAGGTAGGCTTTCAACTGTCGCCGCCGTTCGTTGGCGGATCTGGGCGATCGCTTCTGGTGGCTGTATGATTTTCCCTCCCTGCATCACCATTTGCAGCAAAGGTTGTTCGCCCGATCGCGGATTTTCCGTTATTAATCCCAGGCGATCGCATTGTAGAGACGTTCCATGTAGAGACGTTCCATGTAACGTCTCTACATGGCGAAAAATCTGCTTGCGCCCAGGATAAGTCATTTTGCCGCTTGATTCTTTCATAACGGGAATGCCATCAATTTCTACCAACTTGTAGACACCATTAACAGGCGCACCCGTAACCAATCGCGTTCCCAATCCGTAACCGTCAATGCAAGCACCACTTGCTTTCAGTCTGGCAATCTCCCACTCGTCTACATCACCACTGGCGAAGATTGGTACACCAGGGAGGAGCGATCGCACCTGTTGCGATAGAGTGAGCAAATCCCCCGAATCGATTCTCACCCCAGCCAGTTGCATTTTGCCTGACTGAATTGATTCTGCTAAGGATTGAGCGGCGGCGATCGTATCGTAAGTATCAATCAATAGCGGCGCGCCCGGAAAATAGCGATGGAAAGCTGTAAATGCCTCAGCTTCGCTACCTGCTGTAGCTGCAAGTGCCATCACTAACGAATGTGCCATTGTCCCGCTGGGTTTTTGTCCCAGTCGCACCGCTGCTAGTACGTTCGATGTAGCATCTAGCCCTGCTGCTAAAGCTGCGCGGGCTGCCCACAGAGAAGCTTGAGGACTAAATGCCCGGCGCGTCCCAAATTCTAATAGCGTTGCCTCCGCACCCGCAACATCTCGCATTCTGGCGGCGCGTGTGGCTACCAAGGTTTGGTAATTAATAGTATTGAGGAGGTATGTTTCTACTAACTGCGCTTGCCACAAAGGGGCTTCGACTCGTACCAACGGTTCGTGAGGAAATATTGCCGTTCCCTCTAGTACAGCCCATACATCACCCGTAAACTCAGCCTCAGCTAGCAGCGTCCAAAATTGTTTTGGTGCGTGATGAAACAATCCCGTAGCTTGCAAAGCTGCAATCTGTTCGGGGCTAAACCTCAGTTTCTCCAAATATTCCAATGCTTGCGCCAAACCCATCGCGATTAAGTAACCGAATCCTTGGGGTAAGCGACGCACTGTCAATTCAAAACTCGCCTGAGATTGTTCCAACCCTTCACCAACATAGCAAGCTGCCATTGTTAGCTGATAAAGATCGGTCAGCAGGCTGTAATCAACCTCTGTCAGCGTCAAGGCTCGATCTTCTCGTTCTTGGAGTATGGTGTTTTCCGCAACGTTCCAGCGTGAACTCGTCATCTCATCGTTCTCTCATGGCAGCGTTGTTTTAATTATAGTAATTTCTACCAAAAATATGTCAAGTCTTTTTGGGCAGTTATTTAGTTGTCAGTCGTTAGGTAATCAGTCGTTAGGTAATTGGTAGTTGGTAGTTGGTAGCTGGTTGATGGTTGACGGTTAACTGACAACTGACTAAATATATACCTTTCTTAATGGTGGTTTTAGAAGAAATCCAACTTTAGGAAAAGTAATTGTAGAGAGTTTTCTTCATATAAAACAAGAATACTGATAAGTTAGCGATCGATGGCGATCGCACGATCGCAAAAGACTTGTTACAATATCTAGCCAAGGACTAATGACAGTCATAATAAACTATTTGAGTCGGCTGTATAACGAATTACAAACATCAACAAATAAGTATTGCGATCGATTGCAATAGATTGAGTAACGCTCATAATTAGCCGATAACAAACATAAAATAAGAATTCATACAGCTATCTCATTCATCCTCACTTCTGGAGATGAACTATATGAATATTTCCAAAATGCTAGACAGCGCTGCTCAATATATTATTGAAGCCATGACACGGATTTTTGGTCCTAGCGATGATGCATATCCAGCTATTGGTACGCAGCCTTTTACAGGAGAACCCTATAAACATCGTCGTCACGCTGATTGGTAGACAGCCGATTAGAAGACAACCAATTGAAAGACAGTAGTATTGAAAGACAATAGTAGGGGCGTACTGAGGTGCGTCCCTATTTGTATACTTGACCCGCACGACCGCTCCTCTTCCTGGCGCTCAATCTCCTTGTGGATACTCCTGCCATAGATCGGTTAGCTCTCGCAAGCTTTGATGGTTGCCATTACCTAAAATTAGATGATCGAGTATGGGAATACCTAATAATTGCGCTCCCGCTAATAACTGGCGAGTCAATTCAATATCTTGCGAACTCGGTTCGACATTGCCTGAAGGGTGATTGTGAGCCACAATGACTCGCGTTGCTCCTTGACGAATTACCTCGCGAAAAATTTCGCGGGGAGAAGCAAGAGTTTCTGTTGCCGTACCAATTGTTATCACCTTCGTCCCAATCAGACGATTTTTTACATCTAAAAGTAAGACGGCAAAACGCTCCTGCGGTTGCCACATTAAATCTTGACTCAACACCGCCGCCGCTACTGCGGGACTTTCTATTGGTTGACGGTCTAAAGGACGAGACTGAAACACCCGCTTACCCAACTCAACTGCTGCCAAAATGGTTGTTGCTTTAGCAGGACCAATACCATCAATTTGCATCAGTTCTTGAATGCTGACTTCTCGTAACACTGCTAAAGGTTCGCGTTGATTTTTACTCAATTCTTGTAAGATATATTGCCCTAATCCAACCGCGGAAAGTTTTCCTGCTCCTTGCCCCGTACCGAGCAAAATAGCAATTAACTCGGCTGTGGCTAAAATTTGCGCTCCATGAGTTATTAGCCTCTCACGGGGGCGTTCTGTAGTTGGTAAATCGGCAATTCTGAGACAATAGGTCATAAAGAAAACGATCGCCCGAGCGATCGCAAAGGATAAATTTTCATATTGGTAGCTTTTTGTCAACTACCAATTGCTATACTTTTTATTTATCCCCAATTAGTTAAAAGAATCACGATTGAAATCAGTTATCAGTTAACCGTCAACCAATTACCAACTACCAACTACCAACTACCAATTACCACTAAACAATCCGAGCGGCTTTGAGCATGTGATAGGAAATTAGGAGTTGAGTTAAGGCAAGTGGATAACTTTGCAGTATTTCTCCGGTTGTTCCCACTAACTTACCCAGATCGGGGTTGCTATCCGTACTGCAAAATGGGATTAAGGAAGGAATTTCGCTACACAACATTCGTTCTAAGTGAATTACGTCTTCCTTGGTGGCATGACCGTCAATTTCGAGGACATCGACTGGCTTACCCATATCGCGATCGAGTTCTAGGCGAATTGGTGAGGTATAGTTAGCTCGATTAGACTGAATGATTTCGGTAAAACCTGGATGGGGAATGGTCGGACGCAGAACTAGTCTGACGTTCAAATTCTGTTGACTGTTGCTCTCTTCTGCATCTTCGCGCGGTGGATAAAAACTGACTACAATATCAGACCACTGGCGCTGGGGACGGATAAAAGCTTCAGAATCGGGTTCGCGCTTTTGTAATTCTCCCATGACTTGTTCTGGAGTATAACCGCGCTTCATGGTGTCGCGCTTAACTTTCCAAGTTGCCCGCAGCGATTCGGGTGGCGCAAGGTAAACTTTGACATCATAGCTATCTCTCGCACCCCGGGTAGAATAACCGAGCAAGCCTTCGACGATCACAAATTTATCCGGCTTAATATACTGTGGTGGCTCAAACGTACCTGTGTTGTGACTGTAGACTGGTTTGAGAATTGGCTGTCCCGTTCGCAAGAGAGACAGGTGTTGTTGCATAATATCCAGATAGTTGCAGTCGGGATGTAATGCCGTAATTCCTAGCTCTTTACGTTGGACGCGATCGTAGCGATGGTAATCATCGGTACAAATTACCGTGACATTTTCTTCCCCTAGTACCTGAGCAATTCCTTTAGTTAAAGTTGTTTTGCCAGCGGCACTATCACCAACAATACCTAGCACGATTGGACGATTGCTCATGGTGACTCCTACGAAGCTAAAAAGGCTAGCCAAGGTAATTCTTGGATTGGCTTTATTCTAGGCAAGAATGCAGAGCAACTCAACAGTCATCAGTTATCAGTTATCAGTTATCAGTTATCAGGAAGCAGGGAGTCGGGAGTCGGGAGTTGGGAGTTGGAATTAATTTTGAATTTTGAATTCTGAATTCTTTGAGTGGGTTGATTTGGTGGAATTCGTTCCGTAGAGATTAGGGCATCTATGACAGATTTCACTACGGGAACGGCTGTGGTGGAACCGCGAATTAGTTGACCTTTAGGTACTTTGGTCGGTTCGTCTATGACTGCTAAAATAACGTAGCGCGGCGCATCTACGGGTAAAATACTCACAAAACTAGTAATTTTGGCTGTACTATCGTAGCCACCTCTGGCACTGGCTTTTTGAGCCGTACCCGTTTTACCCGCAATTCGATAACCGGGAATCCGAACACTTTTCCCCGATCCTTGTGTAACCACAGTCTCCATCATTTCTAGTACTGTTTTCGCAACTGAAGGAGAAAACACTTGCTGCGGTGTTGGTAAGGTCGGTTGCCATTGAGGATGACCATTGGAATCGAAGCGCCCTCTAACGACATGAGGAGTGACGAGTTTACCACCATTGGCTAAAGCAGCGTGCAACTGTACGAGCTTAATCGGCGTGAGAGCAAAACCTTGACCGAATGAAGCGGTAGCTGGCTCAATTGGGTAAGTTACAAACTGCTTTTTACTTTTGATTTGACTAGGAGCGACAGCAGCTAAATCTGTAGCGAGAGATTGCCCTATCCCTAATTTTTTCAACCAATCATAGTAGGTGGCTGGAGAAATTCGTTGTGCAATCTGTACCATTCCAACATTACTAGAATGTTGTAAGATGCCAGCGACAGAAAGCTCTTTGTAAGGTTCTGGATCGGCATTTTTAATGATCCTTCCACCTATTTTTATCGTGTCTGGATCGGGAAAGATTTCATTAGGATGAATTGCTTTTAGCTCCAGCGCGATCGCCACATTTAATGGCTTAAATGTCGATCCTGGTTCGTATAAATCTGAGATTGCCCAATTCCGAAATAACTCAAAATCAAATTTGTAAAATTCATTTGGATCGTAAGATGGTTCGTCCACCATTGCCAAAATGCTGCCGTCTCGCGCATCCATGACAATAACGCTACCCCGCTTCGCCTGCACTGCCTTTAACTGCTTACTGAGAGCTGCTTGAGCTGCACGCTGCAAGCGCAGATCTACAGTCAATTCCAAGCGTGTATCATCAACCTCGGCAAAGTTATCGGGAACGGAATAACTCATAATTTCGTTATTTCCGTCCCTGGACAACGATGGAATTGGTTTGACCAAGCTTTCTAGTTGCTGATTGTGACTCGCTTCTACCCCTGCCTTGCCTTCACGATCCGTATTCACATACCCCACTATGTCTGCTGCTAGAGTGTGTTGCGGATAGAAGCGCGAAAATTGTGGAACTAGCTCAAGACCTCTAACCTTCTTACCATCAATCGTCAAGCTATCGATCTGCTGGAACATTTCTTCAGGGACAACTGAAGTCAAGCGAATTGAATTACTAGGTTGATTGAACCGCTTGACAAGCTGAGCAGAAGAACTCTGGAGTAGGGGTGCTAGCCGATCGGCAATTTTTTCTTTGGATACATTAAATTGACCGGGACGAGCATATAAGTGATAGACCAACCGATCCATCGCCAGTACATTTTGATTGCAATCTACAACTGGGCGACGGATGACAAACCCAGGCATACTTGTCAACTGCTGTTTGCGTGCTTGTGCAAACAATTTTGGTGCGTGTATGACTTGCAGCCGATACAATTTTATTCCCATTGCTACGCAAGTTCCCATCAGAACACTCCATACAAGTAGCAGCCGCAATAAGGGCAAGCGGTTGCTCTTTTGTTGCTGATTTGAAACTGGCTTTTCTACCGTCCGAGGTTGCTTCAGCCGTTGGCGATGCTGAGGGCGGTTTGCTTGGCTGCGATCGCGGTTTTTAGCAGTACGACGCTGACGACGGGCATCAGAAGAAGGAAAGATAGACATTTTCAGTAATGCGTGGTGAGGGAGCAGGGAGCGCACGAGTCGGGAGTTGGTAGGGGCGGGTTTCCAAACCCGCCCGTAGGGAGTCGGGATAAGAGAGCTGAGGGAGCGAATAACATAAACTCTACACCCTACACTCCACACCCCACACCCTGTTCGCTGATAACTGATAACTGTCTAATAACCGAGTGGCAAAGAAGTCAAACGAGGAGGTTGAGTTGCGGGTGAAATTGGCTTTGGCGCTCTGTTAGTCTGGCTGGCTGGCTCTAGGGCGATCGCCTCAGCAGGGCTAGGATACACGAGTCCCGTTTCTGGTTGCTGTGCTTGCGTTGCTAAATCGTTTTTTAGCACTTCATTTTTTTGCATCAATTGCCGTTCTTGTTTTTTTAAGTCTTCTAGTTGACTGCGCGCTTCTTGCCACGAGCTTTGGGAGTACGCCGACCAGCCATAAGCTACAAGTAATGCAGTCACTAATAGAGCAGTCACAGCCGCACAGCGATTTTGTAAGTGGCGTAAACTAGTCAGCCATACAGGAGCCGAGCGCGAACTACTCAAAGATCTGACGCTCTTAGCATTAGCAGGCACTGGTTTTTGCCGCTGGCGACTGGAAACACGAGTTTTAGGAGCCTTAGCCATAATACTTAGCCATCATACTTTGGGCAGATGAACACCCCAATTCTAATGGCAACTTTCTCTAACAGATACTCTCGTCAACTTTGTTAAAGAAATTTATTCACTGAAGAAGTCGCCAGAGAACATTCTGTCTCCTGTCTCCTGTCTCCTGTCATAAAAGTACTGTATTAATTTCTCACACTCAAAGTTACGTCCAGAGAGGGAAGATATTTGACATCAGGAACGACTTAAATAAAACTTTAATTTTGAGGGTATGGCATCCATGCTTGAAGTATAAGCTTTATAAATGAAGCTCTGTGCTGCAAGTAAATAAATTCAACCAATCGTCAAAACCCTCAGTCCAAGCTGTATATCAGCCGTCAACTTAAGCCGCTATAGTTCCGGTAGTGTCAAAAAAGTCAACAAATGCGGTATCGTGATCAAGAGCGGCTCGTTCATTTTTACCGCATTTGGTGAAAGAGGAGTTATGAACAAAAAATTCATCGGTTTAGCTTTAGTTTTCAGCTTATTGGGCGGCTTTTTAGGAGCCTGTGGTGATGCTGGTGGTGGTGGCGGTACTGGTACTAGCCCCTCTCCGGCTGAATCCCCTTCTCCTGCTGCTACCCCCTAATTGCAGCGATCGAGTCAAAAGCTCGCTCTTTATTAATTGTCAAGATCTCCTGCACAGCAACAATTCTCAGCCTTATCTCCCTGTGAAAGCTGCTGTTGCAGGAGAATTTTTTTTGGTAGTTGGCTAGTGGCTAGATAAAGAATCTAGCCACTAGCCACTAGTCACTTAATTCTTATACTCGTACCGCGATCGCCCAGGGAAGCAAAATCTAAACTCTCTCCTGCTTCTAAGGCAGCGCGGATGGCACTTGTGTTTGGTTCGATTGAAGTGGTTGTGAACCGTTCGGGGAGTTGCTGCGGTGAGAGATCTGGTTTAAGGATTAAGGGGGCTTTACCGCCATTTTTGGATAAAGACAGCCGATAACGAGTAGTTTCAATCGTCTTGAGTTGCTGCGACTCAAAAAACCATTTCAATCGCTCTTTTAAGAGTTGCGATCGCCTTTCGTCCGCTCTAGCTAGCTCCATCAGACGTTGCGCTTCTGCTTTTCTCGCCTCAGCACGCGCTTGCATTTCCGAGATCAAAGCCGCGTATCCATCCAACTTGCGATCGCGTTCTGTTCCTAGCTGTTGTAACCATTCGTTGAGGAGTTCTTGTTGTTGGGTGTCGTCTCCAGCTTCATCTAGGATTTCATTTAATCGCTCTAAATCTTCACCAATACTAAAGAGCGATCGCGATCTAGATTGGGGCAAGTTATTTTCAGATGAATTTTTTTCGGCTGAATGAGATGGAGTCACCTTTCAAGTGTCCTAATTCAATTGGTAATCGGTAATGGGTAATGGTTGATGGCGATCGACGACCAACAACTAACAACTAACAACTAATTACCTCTCATCATAAGCAAATAATTATCAGCTTTCTTGCAGAATCGGTTGGGCTTCTGGTTTTGGTAAGGAACGCAGGTGATTGAGAAATTGTTGTAGTTCCTGCTGGCTGAGCTGCTGACGGCTGGATTTGCCAAATTTATCTTGTAAGTATAGTCGTCCTTGGGTACTCGACCAACCGACACGCTTTAATTCTGCCGTGGTTTGTTCCAGCAATACCGAGTCTACTTTGCTAGGATTGACGACATATCGATTCATTGGCTGTCTGGAATTGAGCCTTTGTGGTGTCCTTTCTGGATCGTCATCTGATGGGAGACAAAAGCAAGAACGAACGGCGTATTTCGTGGCTCCTGTAATTGCTTTATATACAGCTTTATCGCCAGTAGGACGACTATCTTTCCACGAATAGTCTTCGGCGTAACCTGGCGCGCTGACACTTAAAGACTCACCTGTTTCTGTATCTACAATCGTTAAGCGGACGACTACTGAAGCTCGTCCCGGCTCGATGTGAGATTCGATACAATCGGCGATCGCGATTAATCCTTGTTCGCTACAGGCTTTGTGTACTGGTAGAAGAACATCGCCAGCAGTGGTGTAGCTATATTTCTGAAAGTCGTTCCAACCAGTTTTTTCTAAAGGTTGCAAATTCTTTTGTACGGCTAAGATCTTTTTATATAGCTGACTTTTAGTATGAGTCGCTGTTTCGCTGGTTGCTGTGGCGCTAGTTAATGTTTCGCTCATAACGCTATCCTTGGTGGTGTTACCTGAAGCTGGATTCAGAGGCGATCGACTCCGTTCGAGCTGTAAGTGAAAATATACCTGCCTACCATTATAGTACACATGTACTTAAACCTGATTTCTATACCTCCCCTATTACCAACCTAGCCTGGTAATCTGGGAATAGAGCAAATTTCAAGCAGGCTATGGAAGTTTTTCAGGCTAAAATCGAGCATCTTGAACCGATAGCTATACTATTTGACCAATATCGCGTTTTTTACGGACAAGCATCGGACTTGGCAACTGCAAAGATTTTTCTGCAAGAACGATTGCAAAAACACGATTCTGTCATCTTTGTTGCAAGCGATGGACAAATCGTCGGATTTACCCAGCTTTACCCTAGTTTTTCTTCAGTATCGATGCAACGAATTTGGATTTTGAACGATCTATTCGTCGTCGCAACGCATCGTAGACAAGGAATTGCCAAATTATTGCTAACAGGAGCAAAGCAGTATGCTCAAGAAACTGGAGCAATCAGAATGACTCTCGCCACACAAATTTCTAATCTCTCAGCACAAGCTTTGTATGAATCACTCGGATACACCAGGGATGAAGAGTTTTATCACTATTCGTTGAGAGTGAGTGAATTTTGACTTTTGACTTTTGACTTTTGACTTTTGACTTTTGACTTTTCCATCATCTTTGCAACCAAACTGCCCGCAGTCCAGCAGCTTTCGCACCATGATAATCTTCTTGTAAGCTGTCGCCTACGTGCCAAGCCAAATTTGCCGAACATTGATGTTTGTCTAAAGCAGCAGCAAAAATTTGTGGATCGGGTTTAGCCGCACCAACTTCGGTAGAAATTGTTACGGAAGTGAAAAACTTGGATAAATCCAAAGCTTGTAAAACCGAATGCAAGCGTGAATCGAAATTAGATAGCACCCCTAACTCAATGCCTAATTTCTGCCAAGATTGCAATGCTTGTAGCACGTCGGGATAAAGTACCCACGGTTTTGCTGTGGAAAAATGTACGTACAGTTGGCTGAAATAGCCAGAAAAATCGGTAAAACTATCTAAACATTCAGCTTTTTGAAAAGTATTTCGCGCGATCGCTTCCCACCATTCAAATTCGCATTGAGGAATTTCCTCTGGCTGCTTGCCAGGAAATACAGGCGGTGGTGCAGTTTTGAAACTTTGATAAAAAGCACTGTTGACACGATCTGCTGGTACGGTAACGCCAAATTGTTGTGCGATCTGAGCGTACACTTCACCAACACTGCCTTTAACTCCAAACATTGTCCCGACAGCATCGAGAAAAATCACTTTAGGTTGCTTGACATCACTCAGTTCGCTATCCATCGTGCTTCTTACGATTTGTGTCATTTTGTAAAATTTATGAAATAATCTATCAATAGAGGGAGTTACAAATTGTAAAAATAACTAGCAGCAAAATATAAATGAATCTGAGTAGCTTAGCGCAGCCATTGCTCAAAGAAAAGCAAGAAGAGTTAGATATTCAAGATTTACAAGGTTTATGGCGAATTAATTGGAAAATCGATCGCATTACACTGTACTCAGGAATTTACACGCGAGTAGACCAAGTGTTTATTATTTGGGCTGTCATTGTTGGCGTTATGTTTGCCACAGCGCAGTTTTTACCGATTAATTGGACAATCCAAGCGATTTGGTGGTCGAGCTTGACTATAGTTGGTGCGATCGCCATGATGAGTCTAACTTGGTTTTGGGCAGGAGTAGAACGTCTGCGTTGGGTCGTCTGTGGTTGGGCAATTTTAGTACTAACGGGTGTGGTTTTCACCGATTTGGGGATATTTCTCGGTTGGGGTGAGATTTTAATCCACTTATGCCCGATGTGGTTGAGTTTGAGTGCAATTGGTTATTTGTTTACGGGCATTGGTTTGCGATCGCGTGCTTTATGCTTGGCTGGATGTCTTCACTTTTTGAGCGTTGGTTTCTTATCTTACGTCGGCGGTTGGCAGTTTCTCACAACTGGTGCGGTCATGAGTTGTAGTTTACTACTGCTAGCTCAATTACAGTGGGATATGCGATCGCCAATTGAATATGCACTACTGACTTCCGCACAGCAGCAGTTTAACCGCCAGCAACACCAGCAAAGAATTCGGCATACCCCTACGGGGAAACAAACTACGGCAGTCGGAATTCGGAAATAAAATCTTAAAAAATTGTTTCAAGCTATACAGAATTTTCTGGCATCGTCCATAATTAAAAGTACAAACTATTAGCGAACAAACCGCTAATGTTGTTCAACCAGAGCAGAAATTTTGCTGTTTAGTCTGCTAATTTTCGCCCGAAGGAGAACGATGTCAGGGTAGAAAATGGTTGCCCCAAACTCGCGAGTGTTTAATTGACCGTACAACTTAATTGTTGGTAGTGCTGGTATTGGTGTAGGGTTTTTATCGTTTCCCCTGCTTTGCAGTCTTTAGAGGGATGTGAAACCATCCATTTAGAACAGCCTGACAAGACTGACAACTATAGCTATTGCCAACAAGCAAATCAAAAATTACCGTTACACGCTTTAACAAGAGTGTGTATCATGTGTCTCCGTCTGTAAATTCTGTATCCTTGATAATACTTTTCAATTTCCCTCAAGTTCACAACACTTGAGGTTTTTATTTTGGAGGTTTTTTATTTGGGATGTTTATTTAGGTAAAAATACTTTTATTTCTGAATTTCTAATTCTTGTCTTCTGTATTTCGCCTGCAAGCGATCTCACTCGTTCTGCTAATCGGTAGATCTCGATACTAACCATTAGCAGTTCCAATGTACGCTTTCAAACCATCAACGGGAATCAATTTTAAGCATAGCTATTCTCAATGATTTTCCCTTTATAAGAAAAATTTATCTAACTTATCGCATAGTTTATTAGATAAATAAGTTCTTTGTAATCCATATAAGTGTAAGCTTTGATTAATTGAAAAATTAAAACATCATAAATCTGCTTGGTTTACATATTCTCAGCTACACCCGTGGCTTTTCCAGGCAGATTCAATGTATTCAGAGTTTGAGTCGTTTTACGCAGTGAGTATTTATACCGATGGCTGACACCTTCCTCCAAACCATCTGGTTAGTTCCCATTTATGCCCTGATAGGGGCAATTTCGACTATTCCTTGGTCGCCTGGAATTATTCGACGCACGGGACCCCGCCCAGCAGCATATATTAACTTGGTAACGACTGCTATTGCTTTCACCCATGCTTTAATTGCCCTGAGCGCATCTTGGAACAAACCAGCTCAATACTTATATTTTTCCTGGTTGCACGTAGCCAATTTTGACTTTACGATCGCCGTAGAAGTTTCTTCACTTACGGTAGGTGCGATCGCTTTAGTTACAGGCTTAAACGTGCTGGCGATCGTCTTTGCGATCGGCTATTTAGAAATGGACTGGGGGTGGGCGCGTTTCCACGTCATGATGGCGCTGTTTGAAGCTGGGATGTGCGCCTTAGTACTATGTAACTCCCTGTTCTTCAGCTACTTTATTCTAGAAATTCTCACCCTGTGTACTTATTTGTTACTAGGCTTCTGGTTCAGTCAGCCATTGGTAGTCACCGGAGCAAGAGACGCTTTTTTGACCAAACGGGTAGGCGATTTGTTTCTATTGATGGGGGTACTTGCCCTATATCCCCTCGCTGGAACTTGGGATTTCTCGGAACTTGCACGGTGGGCGCAAACAGCTAACGTCAACCCCACAGCAATAACATTAGTGTGCTTGGCTCTGATTGCCGGTCCAATGGGTAAATGCGCCGTATTTCCACTGCACTTATGGCTGGACGAGGCAATGGAAGGTCCCGTACCAGCAACGATTTTGCGTAATTCCGTAGTTGTAGCAACAGGTGCTTGGGTACTCGTGAAACTTCAGCCAGTCCTGGCACTTTCGCCTTTCGCCCTATCTTTTGCCACATTCATCGGTGCGGTGACAGCCGTAGGTGCTTCTTTGATTGTCATCGCTCAAGTTGATGTCAAGCGCGCTTTGTCATATTCTGTCAGTGCCTTCATGGGTTTGGTATTTGTGGCTGTAGGTACGGGACAAACTCAAGCCGCACTACTGTTAGTGTTCACCCATGCCGTAGCAATTTCACTGCTCGTCATGAGTACGGGTGGTGTGGTCTGGAATAGTATTACTCAGGATCTCCGCCTTTATGGAGGTTTGTGGTCGCGCCGACCGATTTCGGCTATTGCCTTTATTGTTGGTGCAGCCGGATTAGTGGCTTTTCCACCCTTAGGCGGATTTTGGGCATTGCTGCAAATCGCAGATGGATTGTGGACAACTCAGCCTTTGCTAGTCGGAGTAATTTTAGTCACGAATGCGCTGACAGCTTTCAGCGTCACCAGAGTATTTTGTCTCATGTTTGGCAATAAACCCAAGCCAATGACCGTGCGATCGCCTGAAGTTCATTGGCCTATGATGTTGCCAATGACAATCTTAATGGGTTTTGTCATGCACGCTCCGTTAGTATTGCAAAGCTTATCGTTACTGCCAGAATGGGCATACATCAACAAAGATGTAGCTTTGTTATTAATTTGGTCTACGATTTTTGGGTGCAGTATCTCAGCTGTCGTTTACCTCTCACCCTTGGTTCCAAAACCAGTCACGCTACCTTGGAAACCACTGCAAGACTTTTTCGCCTACGACCTCTATACAGCTAACTTGTATCGGGTAACGATTGTATTTGGAGTAGCCGTAGTTTCTCGCCTAATTGCTCTGATCGATCGCTACTTAGTTGATGGGATTGTAAATTTAGTTGGCTTAGTCTCGATTTTCGGAGGCGAAACCCTAAAGTACAGCACTTCTGGACAATCGCAATTCTACGCCTTAACCATCTTGCTAGGCGTTTGTTTGCTAGGCACGATCGTCGGCTGGCCCCTCCTATCCCACATGGAACTCAGTTTTTCATTCTGAAAAGTGACTAGTGACTAGTGGCTAGTGGCTTGATTCTTTATCTATTCACTAGCCACTCACCAACTACCAACTACCAACTACCAACTACCAATTTCAAAATCGTTATGCTGAGTGCTTTGATCTGGATACCTGTCGTCGGTGCTGCTTGCATTGGATTTATACCAATGAAAGGAGATCGGGCGCGATCGCTGGCTTTGGCGATCGCGACTGGTATCATTATTTGGACGCTGGTACTGCTGAGTCAATTTGACATCTCCCTAGCTGGGATGCAATTTTCCGAACTGTTGCCTTGGATTGATACCTTGGGGTTGAGCTACAGCTTAGGGGCAGATGGTTTGTCTATCCCTCTAGTCGCCTTAGCGGGGGTATTGACTTGGATTGCAATTTATAGTAGTAGCGAAAATATTACCCGTCCTCGGCTGTACTACGCTTTGTTACTGCTGATCTATGCTGGGGTGGTGGGTGGATTCCTGGCGCAAAACTTGCTGCTGTTCGTCCTATTTTACGAAGTCGAGCTAATTCCTTTCTATCTGCTGATTGCAATCTGGGGTGGAACGGCAAAGCGCGGCTACGCTGCGATGAAGTTTTTGATTTACACGGCAGTTTCAGGAATTTTGATTCTGGCTGGCTTTTTGGGTATTACTTGGCTGACAGGATCTTCTAGTTTCGATTACAACGCGATCGCCACCACAGGATTACCCCTACAAGCGCAATTAATCCTCCTTACCATCCTATTAGTTGGATTTGGCATTAAAATTCCTTTGGTTCCCCTACACACTTGGTTACCTGATGCTTACACAGAGGCTTCTCCACCCGTAGCAATTATGTTAGGGGGAATCCTAGCAAAGTTAGGAACCTATGGGATTATCCGATTCGGTTTAGGATTATTTCCCGAAACTTGGGCGATTGTCGCCCCTGGTTTAGCAATTATCGGGGCAATTAGCGCGGTTTATGGTGCGGTAACGGCGATCGCGCAAAAAGACATCAAGCGCATGGTTGCCTATAGTTCGATCGGACACATGGGTTATGTCATGCTGGCTGCGGCTGCTGCTACCCAGTTGAGTACGGTTGGTGCAGTGGCGCAAATGGTTGCTCACGGTCTAATTTTGGCAATTCTATTTAACTTGATCGGTGTCATTGAAGCCAAAGTTGGGACTCGCGAACTCGATGTCTTAAACGGATTGATGAGTCCAATTCGCGGATTGCCATACATTAGCGCCCTTCTAGTAATGGGGGGCATGGCAAGCGCGGGAATTCCAGGCATGACTGGTTTTATTGCCGAATTTTTAGTCCTACAAGGCAGCTACGCTAGATTTCCCTTACCTACTCTCGTTTGCGTTCTATGTACGGGGCTAACAGCGGTATATTTTGTGATTTTGCTCAACCGTACTTGCTTCGGGAAGTTAGATAACAAGACGGCTTATTATCCCAAAGTTACCTGGTCGGAAAAAGTTCCCGCCCTCGTCCTCACGGCACTGATCCTATTTTTGGGCATTCAACCCACTTGGCTAGTACGTTGGAGTGAAACTACTACCACTGCTATGGTTGCTACGGTTCGCGTCAATAATACACAGCAAATTGCAATCAAAAATTAGGTGAGGCGCACAGCTGTGCGCCCCTACCACTACTCACTACTCACTACAGATATGGTACTTGCTCAAGAAAAATCTACAACGAAGCTGCCCCCATCCAAGCATGAATTTGCCGATATCATTCATCGCTTAGAAGCAGGCGGGGCAATGCTACCAGATACGCCAGAAAATTTGATGCAAATTATCGGTATTTATAAGGCATATGCCGTACCGATGGATTTCTACTGGCGCGACTTATTGTATATTGGCGAACGAGTCTTTCTCGATCCGCTACCTTTCTTCAAATACTTCATTCCTCAAGAGTATTTAGACCTGCACAATCATTATGCAGGCGACGATGCCGATTTGCGGATTTGGCGAGGACCCGCCACAGTGCATCCCGAACTACTTGCCTTTATGGAGAAAGGTGAAACTCGCAAGATGCCTAGATTGTTGCATCACTGGTTCCACGATCGCATCAACATGGAATTTGCCGAAGAATGTATGCGGGCGATGTTGTGGCACGGTAGAGATATGGGTTATGGCAAGTTTGATGCCTATCTCGACTCGGATGAATATAAGGCAAATGCCGATCGCGCCATTAAAGCTTATTTCAAGTACAATCCAGCCATGCTGGGGCTGTATAAACTGTTCCCAGAAATGTTTTTAGAACAGTGCCGTCAGGCATCTTACTACGCCAACTTGGGCTTATTCTGGGAGGTAATGGCTCCAGTCTTCTTCGAGATGTCTGATATCTACGATGAAGGCGGATTTAAGGGAGTTCCCGACGCGATGAATTTCTTGGTGAATGGAATTTTTGCGATCGCGGGTCGTCCAATTTACCACCACGTTTATATTCGCGGCGAACGCTACGAAATTATTCCTAAATCAAAGGGTTTTACCTGGCTTTACGAAGCGGCGTTACCTTATGTAGAAGCTGTTTTCTACCGCACCTCTCCTTTCCGGGGAACGAAATCATATAATGCCCAAGCTGGACAAATTCCTACCGAACAAAAAGATTTCCACTATGGCGTTTTATATGCTGATAAATTTCCTGTAGGTACGGCTGGTATTCCACCTACGTTATTAGCACAAGATATGTATCATTTCTTGCCTCAATATCTTAGAGATTATTACCAGCAACACTGTCGAGGCGAAGATGATATTTTAGTGCAATTGGGTATTACATTCCAGCGATCGATGTACTGCGTAACTTCGGCAGTTATTCAAGCGTTAAGAACTGCATTGTTGTATCCGTTAGACGATCCAAATCCAAGACATTTGCAAGCAAATCGAGAATTTTTTGAAAAGCAAATTAATCGCTTCTGTCGTCCAGAATTTAATATGCGAGATGCGGCGCGTTTGAGACAAATTCAGACTTCAGATTATCGCTAGAAGATCCCCCCAACCCCCCTTCAAAAGGGGGGCTTTTTATGTAAACATTATTGCCTTAAAAAGGGGAGCTTTTTGTGAGGATATCTGCGATCGCTTGCGAAATTGGTAAACCAGCATGTTTTTCCAGCCAATAGAACTCTCCTACGGGATTAATTTCTAAAAATATATAACGCCCGTCTGGAGTCAAAATGAGATCGAATGCTCCATAGTTTAACTGAAAATATGTCATCATCTGTCGCAATCTTACAGCAAGTTCTTGAGGAAGAGTGTAAGGTTGCCAAGCATCAATCAAAGTCAATCCTTGTCGCCGCCAGTCATGACGCGCTTCAGGAGAAATTTGAGAATCAATAGCAGCTGTAAATACGTGCTGTCCGACAATTGTTGTCCTTAGTTCTAATGCTTTAGGAATGTTTTCTTGAAAGCACATTGGACAAAAGCGCAATCCCTCTAAATTTTCTAAATCCTCTGGCTTAACTGAATTGGTAAAAACAACTTGCTCTTGTCCTCGATCGTAGATTGCAAAGGTAGTGAGCATTTTCGTCACCATACCCGAACTGCACTCTCGTGCAAATTCCAGCACTGCTTGGGGATTGTTTGTAATTAGAGTACGCGGAGTTTCTAAACCAAGCGATCGCGCAATTTGTAATTGTAACTGCTTGTGTTCTGCACGGCGAATATGGGACACGGAGTCAAGGTGAAAAATATTGAGACTAGCGATCGCCCCCAGAATCGTAGCTTGCGACTCTTGAACTGAGGCTTGGCGTAGTTGAGTATCCATCGTTGTGGGAATCCTTGCACCCATGCGAATGCGTCGATACCAAACTGCGGAGACATCTTGTAAATTGAGTTGGTTTGCACCATCAATTAGTACGAACCTTTCCGTTCCCAGTCCGAAATAAATCTCTAACTGTGTCTGCGTCGGAAAGCGATCGGTATCAAAGCGAAATGCCTTTCCACCTTGAGCTGCGATCGCATCCATAACTAAGGAAATACCCTCATGATCTCGACTATGAGTCACGATCAAAACTGTCATATCGTTATACTCCAATTTGCGATCGCTAACTCGTAATTCGTAGCTGTTACTCTCTACATCATGACTTGATAATTATTTTCTATCATTAAGCTAAGTGCTTGTACTTAGAGTTAATAAATTACGAATTACGAATTACGAATTACGGCTTACAAACTATTTCTTGTAATAATCAGAGATTGATGGAAACTTTGGAAACTCAGGCATAGATGGCATTTTGGGTACATCGATCGATGGGAATTCATAACCTTTATTACCACCGTCAACGTCAACGTCAGATGGATATGCTAGCGTTGTTGCATATTCGCTACCACCACTCACAGATGCCATTTCTGCTTCTGAAAGTTCTGCTCCAAATTGTCCTTCTAGAAAGTGGGCGAAAAAAGGAATTGGTGAATTTAAATTTCGTGAATTCATGTCAGACATAGGTTTTATTTACCTCCGATTGTTTAATTCAAGTTACAGTAATAGCTCAGCAAACTCTTATCAAAAGAATTTAGAATTATAGTCGTAGAACTATGAATGACAAACCCCACAGACAAATCTACGGGGCTGAAAACAGAAAAATCTAATTTTTTCACGCCTTATATGGGTTTGAAAGCATTCAACTTATTCTGAATTTCAAATTCTAAATTTTTAAGTTGTATTGCTAAGCTTTAGTTAGCAACCTATACTCACCACTTCATCCAGCAGTATAGAGGTTACGCACACCTTTACAAAAATTTATTTAGGGTATATAAAAACGCATGGGTATGGTCGGATATCAGATATTGTCAAGGGCGGGTTTTGACCAAAGATTTCTTGCCGTCAGCCGTAAATCTTTTGCTAAACCCGCCCGTACAAGAGTCAGGAGCCGATTGGTAATTGCCCCCAGCCCCCTGGGCTCCCTCAGCTTCCCTAGCTCTCTTCTCTAGGGTACTTCAATCGGAATCAAAGCATTCTCAGGTAAATACTGCTGGAATCTACCCTCGTCCGCCAATACTAAAACTAAGCGTAAAGGGTAATCAGGTGGCATTTGCAGATCTGCCCAAGGAACTGCGACTTCTAAACAACGCTCCAACGCTACTTGAGCGCGACTGGCGCGGGGATGCCATTGATAGTGTTCTCCCGCCTCTTGAAAGTGAACCGATTGTGTCAGTAAGTTAACTTCCAAGCGATGGTGAAACATATAGTTCATTGGCGATTGCTCTGGCAAGTCTACCAAAGGTGCGGGGCTGTTATGCATGGTGCGATCGGGATAGAACCAGAGTAAATTGAGTTCTGGTGGCAAGTCCTGACCTGGCTTTGCTCCTGTTTTGAAATCTAATCTGAGATAGAAATTTAGGTGATCTACGCCATACCAAATGCGCTGAACCGTGCTGCTTTGATGCATCGTTCCCCGCGCTCCCCCAACTTCTAAGCGTCCGGCTTTGTCCCAGTCTTGCTCGTCGCCCATGCCATCAATATTAGGGTGAATAAAGCTTTGGGGGCGATGGTCGGCAGGAGCAGCATGAATTTCCACCGGACGCAACAGCACTGGAGGAACGGGTTGATTTAAGGCTTGATAAATGCCACACAAATGCTCTCGAAATAACTGGTCGAAGATAGCATCGTGATTGGAGGAATGACCTTCACCAAACCACCAAAACCAATCGGAACCCTCAGCAGCGTACAAAGCTTCCCAAACTTCGGGGTTATTCTCTTCTGTCGCCTCTGGATGCTGTGCCAATACCTCTCTCGCTGCTGCTAGCAAGTCCCAAGCTCGATTTTTTGCCGGGTCGCCAATCCAAGTGGTAAAGCTGCCATCTACCCAGGAACCGCTGTGTAATTTCTCACCTGGAATTGTTGCAGTTGGGGGAAAAGCGTCGATAAATTCCGAGACGGTGACGAGTTTGATATGAGGATGGTTGCTGAGAGTTTGATATAAGTTTTCTAAGAAGGGTTTGCCATCTTGAGGATAGTATTCCCAGCAGTTTTCTCCATCTAATGCAATCGTGACGAGCCAAGGTTGTTCTAAGCTAGTACGATCTCCTTCTTGGTGATGTTTGAGCTGATGGGCGATCGACTCCAAATGTCCCACCAAATCTGCTGCGGCGCGTTTGGGAGGCATCGAACCATAGGTAAAGCCAATTAAATCTGACAATCTATGGTCGCGAAAGACAATGGATAAATCTCCGGCTGCTGTCTGCAAGCGATAGGGACGGTATAACAATTCTGGTTCGACGACATTTCCCGCCCCGTCACGGTGGAAAAAGTGCTTGAGCGTCCACCCTAAAACGGCTTCATCAGAGACGATCCAATTAAATCCTTGCTTGATAATATAGGGGAGAATTTCAGGGCTGACAGACTGTTCGGAGGGCCACAAACCCCTGGGTACTTGTCCAAAGCGGTCTTCGTATAACTCCCATGCTTTTTGCAAGTGACGCGGAATATCTTCTGCCCACTGAAAGCGGTAGTTAGGCAGGTTCATATTCGGTACGGCAACCCGACCGGAGTTAGTATCGGCAAGTAAAGGCAGAATTGGATGAGTATAAGGCGAGGTAGTAACTTCTAGTTGCCCCGTTTTTTGCATGTGGCGATGTTGGGGGACAATTCTACTAATAATTTCCCTTTGTTTAGAATAAATCCGCTGGCGATCGCTTAAAGTAAAACCCCGACCTTGCTGCAACCATTGAGCAATTTCAGGGTCGTCCCAAAAAATTGGATCGATCCAAACCAAATTATGCCAAGCCAGTAGATCGCCG
The DNA here is from genome assembly GCF_003015105.1 of Chroococcidiopsis sp. CCALA 051. NCBI lineage: Bacteria > Bacillati > Cyanobacteriota > Cyanophyceae > Chroococcidiopsidales > Chroococcidiopsidaceae > Chroococcidiopsis > Chroococcidiopsis sp. CCALA 051. The sequence goes on from NZ_PYCI01000002.1 coordinate 82,559, forward strand.
TAATCTTCCTTCTGCCAATTGTCCAAACACCAAGCTGCACCGCGTTCCTGCCGTTGATGGTACAACTCTGCATAACGGGGGTGGGGATCGATCAGGGTATGATGGTTGGCATCAAAAAAGTTAGCAATAATAAATTGTTGCTGCTCCCTTTGCAGTTGCTCTGTAGGTGTCAAGCTAACTGTCAGATATGGATCGAAAGCAGTCCCAGCAATGTAATCTTCTAGTTGCAGAATCAGAGAAGGAACGAGGTTAACCGTTTGATGTAACTTAGGATAACGCTCTAGAATTAACACCAAATCCAAATAGTCTTTTGTCCCGTGCAACCTGACCCACGGCAAGCGATACTGATTGGATGTAGAAGCAGAACTGCGATCGCGACTTTTATACAGTGGTTGGTGCTGATGCCAGACGAATGCAACGTATAAAGGATGGGGCATAGGTATCGATCGGTAGTTGGTAGTTGGTAGTTGGTAATTGGTAATTGGTAATCGGTGGTAGACGCTACACGGAGTGAAGACAGTCAACCGTCAACCGCGAACTGTCAACCATTAACCCATTACCCATTACCCATTACCCATTACCTCATCGCTAGATCACTTGTTCGACTTCAGCGATTTCGGGGATCATTTCCCGCAAACGGCGCTCGATTCCCATTCTCAGAGTCATGGTAGAACTAGGGCAAGAACCACAAGCTCCTTGTAACCGCAACCGCACGATTGGACCGTCGAGTTCGACGAGTTCTACGTTGCCACCATCTGACATTAGATAGGGGCGCATTTCATCCAAAACTGTTTCTACATTATCTGTTGTAAGTTCCATAGAATTAGACCTTTGTTTAACAAACTTGCTAAAACGATCCTAGCTCTAGTCAGTTGTCAGTTATCAGTTGTCACAGAAGAAAGGTAACAGGGAACAGTAACCAATTACCAATTACCAATTACCAACTACCAACTACCAACTACCAACTAAACAGCAACAGCCTCTAGTAGTTTGACATTAGAGAAGTTAAACTCAGTTTTAATTCGTTCTTGTTGCTGATAGTCTTCTACAATTTGCTTGGTCATGACGTAATAGTCACCAACTTTTTCGTAAAAGTCTTGAAACTTTAATACCTTGATGACTTCGTTAGTTTGGGGATTGCGGAACACCGCATCGTAGCGACTAGCTACGTACCCCCCGCCTGTATCTAAGCTATCGTGAGTATCGATGACAAAAGCCATGCGACCCATAACGCGGCTGACTTGGCAAATCTCCGTACCGCGCACTTTATAGTTAGAACCCATAGCATCGCCTTTGACCAGGATTTCTACTGCGCCACTGTCATCGAGTTTACCGAGGTTAAACTCATTTTTACCGTGAGACTGCTCGAATTGCGATCGCTTGCGGTGAGTAACAATATCTCGTAGCTGCGTGTAAACGCTCTCTTGTACTTTTTCGTCTTCTATGCCTGTAACTTCTACGCTCAAATCGCGATTTATCCGAATTCTACCCGTGTAGACTTCATTACCTTGCGTCAATTGCACGTCTGCACTGTAACCAGGAAAGTTTTCATCCCAGGTATAGCGGTTTTCATAAGCCGTCTTGAATAAGTCTCGCGCACTTGTTTGCTCTGTCATGGCACTGTTGTGACTTCACCTTTTACAGTGTAGTCCGAATGAGGAGTGAGGAGCGAGGGAAAGAGAGTAGTGCGTGGTGTGTGGTGTGGTGCGTGATCAAAGGGTGTAGGGTGTGGAGATTGTAAATTTCTTTCTCCCCAACTCCTCACTCCTCGCTCCTCACCCCTCACTCCCCATCTCCCAGTCCTAATACCATCAACGGCTCTTGATACAAAGGGACTGTAAAGGTAACTGTGGAACCGAGTCCCTCACCCATACTATAAAAATTGACTGTTCCCCCCATAGCTTCAACTAGCTTTTGGGATATTGTTAATCCCAAACCAGTACCTCCATACTGCCGCGTGCGAGAGCCGTCTACTTGGCTAAAGGATTGAAATAGTTTATCTTGCTTATCTAAAGAAACACCAATGCCCGTATCGGCAACACGAACTTTCACCATTCCCGGTAGGACTTGATTTTGAAAAATGGTTTTTTTCCGGGTGATATCCGCACTAATGGTGACTCCGCCTTCATGGGTAAATTTGATCGCATTCCCGACCAAATTTAGCATCACTTGCAATAGCCTTTGGTAATTCCCTAAGACAATGATTTCGTCTGCCGTAGGTGGTAATTGGATTTGCAAACTTAAATTTTTCTGCTCGGCTTGGGTTCTGGTAAAGTCTTCGAGATCGCTAAATAGTTCGTTGAGTCTAACTTGACCTAACTCCAAATCCATTTTGCCTGCTTCAATTTTGGCAATATCTAGAATGTCGTTGATGATATTGAGCAGGTGCAAGCCAGAGCGATAGGCTTCTTGGATAAATTCTTCCTGTTCTTCAGGGTCGTCTGCCATCCCCTCCAGCACTAACTTTAAAAATCCCAGCATTCCATTGAGCGGCGTGCGGAGTTCGTGGGAAGTGTTAGCGAGAAATTCGCTTTTAAGGCGAGAGGCTTCTTCTGCTTGTTGACGAGCTTCTTCTAGCTGCTTGTAAAGAGTAGCATGGGCGATCGCCGTACCAATTTGATCGGCTAAATCTCGGACTAACTCGATTTCTTCCGTCGTCCACTGGCGTAAGCGAGGGATCGGATGCAACATCGAATTACTGTGAGTCTGTGGTTGAAGGCTGCGTTCGCAATGCTGCAAGCAAATTAAGCCGTTAGGCTTATCGCGATCGACCGTTGCTAATAGTAAGATTGATTGTTGAAACTGGGGATTTTCTGTCTTTTCGATCGCCACAGGTGCAAGAGTCTCTAAAGCCTGACAGTAACCTGGTTCGTGCATGATATCAATTGATTGACCCAGCATCGATCGCACTGCCATTTGGCGATACTCAGCTACCACTTGTAAATGGAGATCTTCCGGTCTATACGAGCAGATAATACAATGACTGACACCCAAGGCTTGACCCAAACTTTCTACAGTTTGCTGCCAAATTGTATTTAGATCTAACGTGCGGCGAATGTTACGCGCAATTTGACTGAGAAGCTTTTTAGACGAAACTGAACCGAGCGATCCCATTGCCGTAGTCGCCAATTCCGAATAGACATCGGCTACCACTTCGTTGTCTATTTCTTCTAAGTGTCGCCCTATGACTAAAACAGAAGTAGCCGATCCCGTTGCGGGTAAAATTGGGCTAATTGCCAACTCAAATCCAAACAATTTTTGTCCGTAGCGAAATACACAGTGACAGCGTTCGGGAACAAGACTTTCCAAAATCCTTTGCACCCGTCTTAAGTAGGGAGTTGGATCTAAAGGTCCAAAAGTTTGTTCTAAAGATTGTCCTACAATCCGCTCTTGCTGCAAACCTACACTATCGGCTTGTTGCCATGAGAAATAAAGATAGCAACCCGAGCTATCCTGTACGTAGGCTAATTCAGCTCCTAGAGATGATAGAGAGCCGCTGGAATTCATACCAAATGACTCGAATGAAGATGTGAAAGCTGGCTGATGGGAATCTGTATTAGCACTCATTACTAAAGATAGTTCGACACAGCGCAAGTCGAATGACTCGACAAACATTTGCTTCGAGTTTGGCACAAAACCTGATAGATTGGGAATTTTGCTTGGTATCGTCAGCAATTTACCAAGCACTCTAGTCAAGAGAGCGTTACCAAGTTAGATGAAAACTGTTAATCGTTCCACTCACCGCGCGGTGGTACGGGTGTACGAGGGATCGTACGGGTTAGTTCATCATCTCGCTGCGTTTCACCGCGCAACCATTGACGGATCGCGACTTCAATCACTTTACTCGGATCGTTAGTTAAATGCTGAATTTGATCGACGAGTTCCGAATCTAAATGAATAGAGAGTTTTACCTTGTCGAGGTTTGCGTCTGATGTATCGATGTTGTCATTCATAAGCGCTAAACGGTAATTGATTTAGCAAACGTACCTTTTGCCATACTTGGCTTGCAGTTCTTCCTGCGCAGCTATCTAAACTAGAACAGGACTTTCCCGGCGCTACTCAAGGGCGATCGCGTCCGAATAGGACTATTGTAAGCGCGATCGGCGACCAGTTAGCAGTGACTAGTGGCTGGTGACTAGTGACTAGATGAAGAATCCTACTACTAGCTGCAACGACACACAAGGTTAGTTCAAGATAATGCTTGTCAAATGCTTTTGGGCAAAGGGTCGAGTTTGGCTAACGTCATGTGTCAATCCAACTAGCCGCCAGCCACTAGCCACTTCCTACTCCCTCAATAAAAGATTAAAATGCGTTAAGTACGATCGCTATTTGCTTGCTACTAAATCGTAAAAATATGACAGATGTTTCCGCCGAGCGTATTCGTAATTTTTCAATTATCGCTCACATTGACCACGGGAAATCAACTCTAGCCGATCGCCTGTTGCTGACAACTGGTACGGTTGCAGAACGGGTGATGAAGCAGCAGTTTCTCGATAATATGGAGTTGGAACGAGAGCGCGGCATTACGATTAAGTTACAAGCGGCTCGGATGAACTATCAAGCAAAGGACGGAGAAGCCTACGTCCTTAACTTAATTGATACCCCAGGACACGTTGACTTTTCTTATGAAGTGTCTCGCTCTTTAGCAGCTTGCGAAGGAGCATTATTAGTTGTCGATGCTTCCCAAGGAGTAGAAGCACAAACTCTAGCAAATGTCTACTTAGCCTTGGAGCATGACTTAGAAATTATTCCCGTATTGAATAAAATTGACTTGCCAGGGGCAGAACCAGAACGGGTGATTGAGGAGATCGAACAAATTATTGGCTTAGATTGCAGCAATGCAATTTTAGCATCGGCAAAAGAGGGAATCGGCATTGACGAGATTTTAGAGGCGATCGTCCAGCGCGTACCACCTCCACGTAATACGATTAACGATCCCTTACGGGCGTTAATTTTTGATAGCTACTACGATAGTTACCGAGGCGTAATCGTCTATTTTCGCGTCATGGATGGTACGGTGAAAAAAGGCGATCGCGTCCGTTTGATGGCATCGAAAAAAGAATACGAAATTGACGAATTAGGTGTCCTCTCTCCAAATCAAAAGCAAGTTGAAGAACTGCACGCCGGAGAAGTCGGTTATCTCGCCGCCGCCATTAAAGCTGTAGCCGATGCGCGGGTGGGCGATACAATTACCCTAGCAGCAAAACCAGCAACTCAGGCTTTACCAGGTTACACCGAAGCAAAGCCGATGGTATTTTGTGGGATGTTTCCCACTGACTCAGACGAGTTTGAAAATCTGCGCGATGCTCTGGAAAAGCTGAGGCTTAACGATGCAGCCTTGCAATACGAACCGGAAACCTCAAGCGCGATGGGGTTTGGTTTCCGCTGCGGCTTCTTGGGATTGCTACACATGGAAATCGTCCAAGAACGTTTAGAACGAGAATACGATCTAGACTTGGTAATTACAGCCCCATCGGTAGTTTACAAAGTAGTTACCAACAACGGCGAAGAAATTTATGTTGATAATCCCAGCAAGTTACCAGCACCCAACGAACGGGAAAGCATTGCTGAACCCTACGCTCAAGTAGAAATGATTACGCCAGAATCTTTTGTTGGCACGTTGATGGAGTTGTGTCAAAATCGGCGGGGAATCTTCAAAGATATGAAGTATCTTACCCAGGGGCGCACGACATTAACTTATGAATTGCCTTTGGCAGAAGTCGTAACAGACTTTTTCGATCAAATGAAGTCGCGATCGCGCGGATATGCCAGCATGGAATATCATCTGATTGGCTACCGCGAAAATCCCTTAGTCCGCCTAGATCTGATGATCAACGGCGATCCGGTAGACTCTTTAGCAATGATCGTCCATCGTGACAAAGCCTATGGTGTCGGACGCGCGATGGCAGAAAAACTCAAAGAATTAATCCCGCGCCATCAATTCAAAGTCCCCATCCAAGCCGCCATTGGCAGCAAAGTTATCGCCAGCGAACACATTCCCGCACTGCGTAAAGACGTACTCGCCAAATGCTACGGTGGTGACATCAGCCGCAAGAAAAAACTCTTGCAAAAGCAAGCTAAAGGTAAAAAGCGAATGAAAGCCGTCGGTACGGTAGACGTACCTCAAGAAGCATTTATGGCTGTACTAAAATTGGATGGTTCGCAATAATGTAGAGACGTTACATGTAACGTCTCTACATCCGCGTCCATCTGCGTTAAATTTTACCCATACCAAAAACCTGATACACCACACCTCCTCTAACCCAGTGATCTAAATTAGTATCAGTGTCTCAACCATTTTCCCAGAACCATGAATAAAATCGTCGTCGGTCTTTCTGGTGGAGTTGACAGTTCCACCGCCGCCGCCATTCTACATAACCAAGGATATGATGTCGTTGGTCTGACCCTTTGGCTGATGAAAGGCAAAGGACAATGCTGTTCGGAGGGAATGGTAGATGCTGCGTATATCTGCGAACAATTGGGTATTCCACATCACATTGTCGATATGCGGGAAGTTTTTCAAACCCACATCATTGACTACTTAGTCTCTGGATATAGCGACGGTATTACCCCGCTACCCTGTTCGCAGTGCAACAAAACTGTCAAATTCAGCCCGATGTTGCAGTATGCCAGGGAAAAATTGGGTGTAGACAAAATTGCGACGGGACACTACGCTCGAATTACCCACGATTCAACATCGGGACGCTATCAATTGCGACGTGCTGTAGACCGCAATAAGGATCAGTCGTACTTTTTATACGATTTGACCCAAGATGTTTTAGCAGGTGTCGTATTTCCATTAGGCGAAAAACTAAAAGCTGAAACGCGCCAAATCGCCTCTGAATACAATTTGAAAACAGCCGACAAGCCAGAAAGCCAAGACTTGTGCTTGATTGAAAGTCACGGTTCTATGCGGGAGTTTTTGGATAGATACATTGCTCCCAAAAAAGGCGAAATTATCGATACTGCTGGTAAGGTACTCGGACAGCATGATGGTGTCCATCATTATACGATCGGGCAGCGTAAGGGTTTGGGAATTGCCGCAGCCGAACCGCTGTACGTGATTGGCTTAGATCCGGTGATGAATCGGGTGATTGTGGGCGATCGCACCACTGCTAACCAGATAGAATGTACCGTTGGGCGGGTAAACTGGGTTTCTATATCCGAACCCAATGCACCCATTCGCGCTCAAGTCCAAGTGCGGTATCGTTCGACTGCGGTAGATGTAACAGTGGTTCCTTTGGCAAATTCTCGCGTCGAGTTGGTATTCGACGAACCCCAATTTAGCATTACCCCTGGACAAGCTGCTGTTTGGTACGACGGTGATGTTGTCCTGGGTGGCGGAATTATTGAAAAGCCAGCACCGAATTGATTTTGTATACACGTAGGGGCGCACAGCTGTGCGCCCCTACAAGTTATATATTTCACCCAACGTAGAGACGTTACATGTAACGTCTCTACAACAACGCCTCTATGCAGATCATCGCTTAGCCAGCTTTTTCGATAGCTTCCGCAGCCGAATTGACTTAGGGGTCACTTCTACTAGCTCGTCGGGTCCAATGTACTCTAGAGCGCGTTCTAGGCTCATGTCTACAGGTGCTTGCAACTGGACTAATTCATCACCGCTAGCAGCACGGTGGTTGGTTAGCTGTTTGGTTTTGCAAACATTCAGTTCTAAGTCTTGCGGGCGATTGTGTTCGCCCACAATCATACCTTTGTAGACTTTAGTACCAGGAGTGATAAAGAATACGCCTCTGTCTTCGGCGTTCTTCATGGCGTAGAAAGTGGCTACTCCTTCTTCAAAAGAAATCAGTACGCCGTTGCGACGGGCTTCGATTTCTCCAGAAATGGCACGATATTCGAGGAAGCTGTGATTCATGATGCCTTCGCCGCGAGTCATTCGCATGAATTCGCCTCGGAAGCCTACTAATCCACGGGCGGGAATGACGAAATCGAGTTGAGTGCGTCCGTTACCCCCAACTTGCATATCTTGCATTTCACCCCGTCGCTGTCCCAGACGTTCGATACAACTACCTACGGCTTCTTCCGGTACGTCTAACACCAGATATTCAAACGGTTCGCAGGGTTGCCCGCTGACTTCGCGATAAATGACTTGTGGCTGAGAAACTTGAAATTCGTAACCTTCACGTCGCATGGTTTCAATTAAGATTCCCAAGTGGAGTTCGCCGCGTCCCGAAACCAAGAATTTATCGGGGGAGTCGGTTTCTTCCACGCGCAGAGCGACGTTAGTTTCCAATTCTCGCATCAAGCGATCGCGTACCTGTCTGGAAGTCACAAAATTTCCTTCTTGTCCGGCAAAGGGCGAGTCGTTGACGGAAAACGTCATTTGTAAGGTCGGCTCGTCCACTTTAATCAGTGGTAATGCCTGGGGTTCGTTAGGACAGGTAATCGTTTCGCCAATATTAGCATCGGCAAATCCGGCGATCGCAATAATGTTACCCGCAGATGCTTCTTCTTGGTCGATCCGTTTTAAACCCTCAAAGCCCATCAATTTTGTGACTTTGCCTTTAACAATTTCCCCCGTGTCGCGGATCAAAGCGGCTTGCTGTCCGACGCGGATCGTACCATTATGGATTTTACCAATAGCAATTCGTCCTACATACTCCGAGTAATCTAGAGTCGTGACCTGCAACTGCAATGGCTTTGCCGGATCGCCTACAGGTGGCGGAACGTGACGTAAAATCGCATCAAATAGGGGCTGCATGTCTACCCCTTCGGCTTCTAAATCTTCTTTGGCATAGCCGCTTAAACCGGAAGCAAATAAATAGGGAAAATCGCACTGGTCATCGTCTGCACCCAGTTCTAGAAACAGATCCAAAACTTTATCAACTGCACCGTGAGGATCTGCCTGGGGTCGGTCAATTTTATTAACCACAACAATCGGGCGCAGTCCCTTTTCTAAGGCTTTCTTCAGCACGAAACGCGTCTGCGGCATCGGTCCTTCGTTGGCATCTACAATCAAGATACAACCGTCAACCATGCCCAAAACTCGTTCGACTTCGCCGCCAAAGTCAGCGTGACCGGGAGTATCGACAATGTTGATCAGCGTCTCTTTGTAGCGCACCGCTGTATTTTTTGACAAGATGGTAATGCCTCGCTCTCGTTCCAAGGCATTTGAGTCCATCACGCAATCAGGTACGTCTTCCCCTTCGCGGAAGATGCCAGATTGTCTCAGGAGGGCATCAACGAGAGTAGTTTTGCCGTGATCGACGTGGGCGATAATGGCGACGTTGCGAATGGGGAGCGTCATAAGGGCGTTCCAGAGTTTTGTATAGGATAATTAAGCTGATACAGTGTTAGCAGCCTTTAGCAGAATTGAGTCAATAATAGCAATTCTGTAAATATGCCTTAATAATTGTAGCTTATGAGGGGAGTCGGGAGTCGGTACGATCGGATTGTCGATCGCGTTTCCTCAAATACAGTGCGTAATGCTGCTACAGAATCCGAGGGAAGGATTTGTTCGATTACCTGCAAGATTTGCTTCCATTGGTCTAACTCAGTCTGGGAAGCTGCTTGCTGCAATTTTTGCTGGTAGAATGCTTCCCAAAATTGGGGGGCTTGTTTTTTATGCTTGGCAAACCGCTTGCGCCAGCGAAAAAAATCTTTGTTTGTTGGCGGTTCGACTCCGAGGATCGGAGGTAAATCGGCATAGCTGACAAACGTACTCACGCCTTTACCGACAACGTGGATGACGTAGCGCCAGCAGTCGATTTTGTAGATTTGCTCTGGTTGCAAGTTAAGGCAAAGGGCGATCGCTTCTTTGGTAACAAATCGCGCTAAAGGATGAATATACTTTGCTTGCGTGTTTTCTGTTGCTATCATATGAATGAATTCTCACTTTGTAGTGAAAAATCTCTACTCCTGGTAGTGAGTTCCTACTTTGTGGGTTGTATTTTGACAAAGCGGTCGTCACAGTTTGCCAGACCAGGGCGATCGCTTTTAATAAGCTTTGATATTGTATAACGCTTCAGCTGACAAGTCAACGGCATGTCAACAAACGGATTAGTACGGTTAAAGATTAGAGAATTTGCTGCAAAAGAAGGGTGGACGTTAAAAGAAGTTTCCGACCGATCGGGAGTAGCTTACGGTACAGTGAAAACTTATGCTGCTTCTCCTGGGATGGCAATGGCAGATATTAACGCACTGCGGAAGTTAGCGCAGACTTTTGATGTAATTATCGAAGACTTATTAGAAGTCGTGAAAGAATAGGCGATCGCTTTTAAAAAGAACGGGTGGTTGCAGAATTAAAACAATTGGTCAAGGATGAAGGATAAACTATTGTATTAGTTGGTAGTCAGTGGTTGACTTTTCCCGTACTCCCTACTCCCTACTCCCTAGTAATGGCAAACGTCCGTCTAGAAGATATTAAGCGCCGATTTAACAACGTCACGGCGATCGAGGATATTACATTTGAAGTTCCCAATGGAGAATTTTGGGTACTGGTGGGACCTTCGGGATGCGGTAAGTCTACAATTTTGAGGACGATCGCGGGCTTGGAAACAGCTACATCTGGCAAACTTTATATTGGGGACACGCTGATGAATAATATCCCCGCCAGACAGCGCGATGTAGCGATGGTATTTCAAAATTACGCCCTCTACCCTCACATGACGGTAGCAGAAAATATTGCCTTTGGATTGCAAATGCGGCAAGTCGATCGCAAAATTATCAGAGAACGAGTAGAGACAGTAGCGCGATCGCTTTCTTTAGAAAATTTACTCGATCGCAAACCCAAACAACTATCGGGGGGACAGCAACAACGGGTAGCATTAGGTAGAGCGATCGCGCGTCAGCCACAAGTATTTTTATTAGATGAACCCCTATCGAATTTAGATGCTCAATTACGAGACGATACGCGGGCAGAATTAAAACAGTTACACGCACAATTAGGTGTAACAACTGTGTATGTCACTCACGATCAAGTTGAAGCGATGACATTAGCCGATAAAATTGTCGTATTAAATCGCGGCAAGATTCAACAAATTGGCGCACCACAAGAAGTTTATGCCCATCCAGCTAATCAGATGATAGCAACTTTTTTGGGCAATCCACCCATGAATATTATGCCTGCTATTTATACAAATCAAGGTTTTCAGATAGGGGAGCAACACATTTCTTGTCCGACAGAAATACAACAGAAATTGAATTTAGCACCAGGAAAACCTGTAGATTTAGGAATTCGTCCTGAGTGTATTTATGTCAATGAACCATTCAGCAGCCAAAACAATACACGCGACTCGCTACTCACGACTCACTTAAAAGTAGTAGAACCATTGGGAAGAGAGATTTTAATTAAAGGCAACGTACCAGGAACGAGCGTATTATTAAACGCACAAGTGAGTCCTAATGTCAATTTACGTGTAGGCGATCGCTTATCTCTGCAACTAGATCTAGATTGTTTATTTGTCTTTGAACCAACCACAGGCGAGCGGTTGTATCCATAGTAGGGTGCGTTACTAAAGCACCCTACAACGCAAATTCCCCCTCAGATAGAGCAGCAAGCGCGATCGCACGTGTTACAATTCTTAATAATTGACAAGGAAACAGAGCAGGGGACGCTTTCAGTATTCCTCTGCCTTTTTATTTGGTTATGTACCCAACATCTGCAACTGGTGCAAACCTGCGTACAACCCACCAAGCTGTATCAACTCCTCATGAGTTCCAGACTCGACTAATTCACCCCGCTTCAAGACAAAAATTCGGTCTACATTGCGAATTGTGGAAAGACGGTGAGCAATAATAATTGCCGTTCGCCTCTCTAACAAGCGTTCCAAGGCATCTTGAATCGAAGCTTCCGTACCTACATCCAAACTAGCCGTAGCTTCATCTAGTACAAGGATATGAGGGTTACGAATTGCCGCACGCGCAAACGCCAACAATTGCTTTTGTCCGCTAGAAAGATTCGTACCGCGCTCTCGCAACTGAGTATCGTATCCTTGAGGCAGCTGCTCGATAAACTGTGCCACATTCGTATTCTCTGCGGCGGCGCGGATCTCTTCAAAAGAATAAGTATCCCCCAGTGTGATATTACTTTTCACATCTCCCGCGAAAATAAAACCTTCTTGCAGAATCACACCCATCCGACAGCGCAATTCTGCCTGCGGAATATCTCGAATATCAACTCCATCCACTAATATTCGTCCTCGTGTCGGTTCGTAGAGACGACACAGCAGCCGAATAATCGAACTTTTTCCCGCCCCCGTAGGACCAACTAAAGCAATTTTTTCTCCTGGACGAATCGTAAAATCTAAATCTTTAATCACATAATCGTTATTTTTATAAGCAAACCAGACATGTTCAAAACGGATTTCTCCGACATGGGTAGTTGGTTGTTGGTAGTTGGTTGTTGGTTGATGGTGTATCTTGAATTCCGAATTCCGAATTCCGAATTCCGAATTCTCAACCGGATCGCGAATCTCAATTGGTTCGTCTAAAATATCGCTGATGCGCTCAACAGCTGTAAATCCGGCTTGAATTGCAGTAAATTTTTCCGCAAACTGGCGTAAAGGATCGAATAATCGTTGAGCAAATAGAATAAATGCAGCAAGAACGCCAAATTCTAATCTTTCTTGCAGGACAAAAATACCACCCAACCAGAGTACCCCTGCAACTGCTATTAAAGCTATCCATTCTAAAGTTGCCGAGACTGCTGAATCGTGAAAGATCGTTCTATCTACCTCACGAATATAGTTTAAATTCGTGGCGCGAAATAGTTCGGCGTTGAATTGTTCGCGGCGAAACATCTGTACGACATTAATCCCAGAAATATTCTCTTGTAAGGTGGAATTGAGTAAAGACAGTTCTTCTCTAGCTTTATAATTGGCTTTCCGATATTGCTGCTGAAAGAAAATAATTAATCCCGTGACTGGAAATAGCATCAACAACAGCATTAAAGCGAGCTGCCATTGTTGCTGAAACATGAGAGCTAAAATTACTAACATGGAGAATAGATCGCTGATAATACCTATTGCTCCAGTTGTGAAGACATCTCCTAATGCTTCCACATCGCTGGTTAAGCGAGTAATTAATTTTCCCACAGGAGTACGATCGAAAAAGCGAACTGCTAAAGATGTAACGTGTGCAAAGAGATCGTTGCGAATATCTGCTGTCATTTGTTGCCCGACTTTTTGCACTAAGTAGCCTTGCACGCCTGAAAAGATTAGACGAACTATCACTGTTAACAGCAACAAACCTTCCAGAATTTGTAAACCCTGCCCCAGAGGTAGATTTTTGAGAAAATCGTAGGTATTTGGTTCTTTACGAATGAGGGAGATTGCTTGACCGATCAAAATTGGTTGAACGGCATTGGCGATCGCTACTGGAACTAGCAAAACCGTGGAAATCAACAATAACCTACCGTGACGGCGACCGTAAGGAATTAATCTTAGGAACAATCGCCAATCATTCTGGCGGCGGCGATTTCTGACGGGTTGGGATACGGGCGCTGATGTCGTCATGCTGCAACCTTTAATGGACGATCGGTCATCTAAAATACATTTTCTTAATTTAGCGCTAGTACTGACTCAAGATCGCTCTCATTCTGGCTAGATTTTTGCAGGCGATCGCTCAGTTTTTCTATTTCTGATGAGGAGGTTACCCGAATCTGCCTAATATGGAGCGATTCAATGCCTACTATCCGTCTGCTACTAGTCTTAATCAAAAAAATATGAAAACTACATATTACATTCACCGTTTTTCAGTATTATTATCAGTAATCCCTGTATCAATCTTTATCTGAAACTATCGCGATCGCTACAATCCTCTGGCAATTTTTTATGCCAGATATATTATTTTGCATATTTATATGATTCAAATACTCAATCTTGTATAAGTTTCGTACTTAAATTTTGTATTTCAATCTTTTTAGCTTGCTTTAAAAAGGAGAAAACTTCTTATTTAACTTATTTGATTTTATAGCAATCCAATTTGATTCATGAACGTGGAGCAGGCTTCTAGCCTGCGGCTGGCTAGAAGCACAAATCATTTAGAACTGCTATAGCAGTTTCTCGTATAGAGACGTTATATATAACGTCTC